>JAUYGW010000196.1 GCA_030690245.1 Gallionella sp.
GACCCGATCAAGGGGCTGGATTTTATCGACTGCCTGAAGATGTTCCAGGAAGACCCCGAGACCGAGGCGATCATCATGGTCGGCGAAATCGGCGGCAACCGCGAAGAAGCGGCGGCGGAATACATCAAGGCGCACATCACCCAGCCGGTGGCCGGCTACATCGCCGGGCAGACTGCGCCCAAGGGCAAGCGCATGGGCCATGCCGGCGCGATCATCGCCGGCGGCAAGGGCTTGGCGTCGGACAAGATGGCCGCGCTGGAAGCGGCAGGCGTAGTGGTGGCAAAATCACCCGCTGGTCTGGGCGAAGCGATGGTCGAGGCGATCAGCAGAAAAGGCAAGTAATGGTGCAGAGCACGGCATTTCCTTTGCGGGAAATGCCGTGCTCTTTCCAATCAAAGGGCGCGATTCATCGCGCCCTTTTGTTTTTTTTGATGCCAAAATGGCAGGTGTCGCGGGGTGCCGGAAACGGCTATCATTCGCTAGCTGTGCGATAAGCAGAAGGGGAAAAGGGGATGGCTGACAAGAAGCTGGTTGCGTCTGTGGAGCAGATCGAATCGAGGATGTTTATCATTCGCGGGCAGAAGGTCATGCTCAGCACGCACTTGGCTGAACTGTATGAAGTCGAGCCACGGATACTGGTTCGAGCCGTAAAACGCAACATCGGGCGCTTCCCGGAAGACTTCATGTTTCAATTGAACAGCGAAGAGTTTGCCAACTTGAAATCCCAAATTGGGATTTCAAGTTGGGGCGGAATAAGAACGGCTCCTTACGCCTTCACCGAACAGGGGGTTGCCATGCTCTCCAGCGCCCTGCACAGCGACCGCGCCATTCAGGTCAACATTGAAATCATGCGCGCCTTCGTGCGCCTGCGGCAGATGCTGTCCTCTAACGCCGAACTTTGGATCAAACAACTAGCCATTCGACTAGGCTGCAAAGGTCCGCAGCCAAGTCGCTGGTTATCCCGCAAGATGGCCGCGCTCGAAAAGAAATACGACATCCAGTTCAAGGCGGTATTCGAAGCCATCCGCGAACTCATGACCCCGCTGGAACCGAAGAAAAAACGCCCCATTGGCTTTGCGCCGTGGAAAGAAAAATGATGCTGATCCTTTCGGCTGTAGCCGTCTGACCATGCAGTTCGTTCGCAACGGCCCTGACATTCCAGAACGCCTACTTCAGGCGCACGAGGAAGGGCGTGTCGTGTTTTTTTGTGGGGCGGGCATTTCCTACCCAGCACGGTTGCCTAGCTTTGGCGGTTTGGTGAGCGAGCTCTACAAAGAACTTGGCGAACCCCCCAATGCTATTCAGCAAGCGGCCATCAAGGCTGGTCAGTTCGATACTGCCATCGGTCTTCTGGAAGCCGGAATCATCGGCGGTCGCGAAACGGTGCGCCAGAAGATGGTAAAGATTCTCACACCCGATCTCAGCGCGCCCAATGCGACGGCTACCCACGAGGCACTGCTGACGCTCGCGAAAGATCGCGATGGGCGCGCTAGGCTTATCACCACCAACTTTGACCGACTATTCGAGGAAGTGATCGCGGCCAAAGGACTGACCATCAAGTGCCTCCAGGCGCCCCTGCTTCGAGTTCCCAAGAATCGCTGGGGCGGGCTCGTGTACTTGCACGGCCTGCTGTCACCAGCGCCGACAGCTAGCGATCTCGATGATTTGGTTGTGTCCAGCGGCGACTTTGGCTTGGCCTACCTCACCGAACGCTGGGCCGCGCGCTTTGTCAGCGAGCTGTTCCGCAACTATACGGTCTGCTTCGTCGGCTACAGCATCAACGATCCGGTACTGCGCTACATGATGGACGCACTGGCGGCTGACCGCCTGTTGGGTGAGTCTCCGCCGGAGATGTTTGCGTTCGGCAGCTACTCCAAAAGCAAGGAAGATGAACGCGCGAACGAATGGTGTGCAAAAAACGTCACGCCTATTCTCTATCGCGAACACAACCGCCATAGCTATCTGCACAAGACGATACGCACATGGGCTGAAACCTATCGCGATGGCGTGCGCGGCAAGGAGCGTATCGTCGTCGAGTGCGCGATGGCTAAGCCGTTAGCGAGCACCAAGCAGGATGATTTTGTCGGGCGCATGCTGTGGGCGTTGAGCGACACAAAGGGCATGCCAGCCAAACGATTTGCCGACCTCGACCCAGTGCCATCCTTGGACTGGCTGGAACCGCTGTGTGATGAGCGCTATCGACATGCCGACCTTGTGCGTTTCGGTGTTCCACCTAAGATCGCGAAGGATGACAAGTTGGCATTCAGCCTGTCTTTCAGGCCCACCCCCTATGACCTCGCTCCTCGGATGACGCTGGTCGATGCGGGCACCACCGCCAGTCGGTGGGACGAAGTGATGCGGCATCTGGCGCGCTGGCTGACGCGACATCTCGACGACCCAGAACTCGTGCTGTGGCTTGCCAAGCGCGGAGGGCAATTGCATGAAGATTTTTCCTGGTGGGTTGAACACCGCCTGGAAGAATTAGACAAGCTCGAACGCGACGGCAAGCACGATGAGCTCGACCGTATCCGGTTCAATGCACCCTATGCGATCCCGCGACCGATGATGCACACTCTTTGGCGAGTGATACTCACCGGACGGTTGAAATCATACGCGCGCCGCTCTGATCTCTTCGGCTGGCTTGGTCGACTTAAGCGCGATGGCCTCACGACCACATTACGGTTTGAACTTCGCGAGATACTGGCACCACGTGTAACACTGCGCGAACCATTCCGTTGGAGCGAAGACAGTGATGAACCCGTCGAACCCGCGCGAATCAAAGACTTGGTCGAATGGGAGATTGTTCTATCTGCGGATTATGTGCATTCCATCCTGCGCGACTTGCCCGGCAAGTCGCACTGGAGAGAGGCGTTGCCTGATCTACTTAACGACTTCAGCACGCTACTGTGCGACACGCTTGATTTGATGCGCGAACTCGGCGGTATCAGTGATCTGAGCGATCTGTCGTACCTGCATCAGCCATCGATCAGTGAGCATCCGCAAAACAAGGACTTTCATGACTGGACTGCTCTCATTGATCTGAGCCGTGATGCTTGGTTGGCGACTGCCGAGCGCTCCATTGAGCGGGCGCGACTGGCCGCCGAAGGCTGGTGGCAAGTGCCGTATCCACTCTTCAAGCGGATGGCCTACTTCGCAGCCGCGCAGAGCAATGCAATCCCAATTCGCCAAGCACTCGATTGGCTTCTTGCCGATGCCCACTGGTGGTTGTGGTCGGTGGAAACCGAGCGTGAGGCAATGCGCCTGCTGGTCACCATTGCACCCATACTGGACGCGGTAGCTCTAGCCGAACTGGAACAAGCCATTCTGAAAGGCCCTCCGCGCTCCATGTTTAAAGATGGCATCGAACCAGAACGGTGGACGCAACTCGTGGATCGAGAGGTTTGGCTGCGGCTGGCTAAGACTGAGGCTGCTGGCGCGGCACTTGGAACGGAGTCCAAGGCAAAACTGGTTACACTGGCTTCCCAATATCCACAGTGGCAGCTTGCTGTTGATGAGCGTGACGAGTTTCCATCTTGGATGGGCGATGGAAATGAGTGGCGAAAGTTCAACGCTACTCCACGCCGTCGTCATGAACTGGTCGATTGGCTCAAGCAACACCCCAGCACAGATCACTGGCAAGAAGATGACTGGCGCCAGCGCTGCCGTGATACTTTCGCGACTACCTCATGTGCCTTGTACGCGCTAGCCCAAGAAGGCATTTGGCCTACAGATCGATGGCGCGAAGCGCTGCAAGCTTGGTCGGAAGACAAGCTGCTAATGCAGTCATGGCGTCATATGGCGCCGGTGCTTATCATAGCGCCGGAAGATGTGCTTCAGTCTCTCGATCAAGGGATTAGCTGGTGGTTAGAGGCTATAGCCAAGACATTCGAGACCCATGATGATATTTTCTTTAGACTGTGCCGCAGCATTCTGGCGATAGATTACCAAGATGTTCAGGATACTAATGACCCAGTCATGCAGGCCATCAATCATCCCGTGGGGCATGTGACCGAAGCGCTGCTGCGCTGGTGGTACCGTAGGCCGCTGCAAGACGGGCAGGGGCTATCGGAAGAATTGAAGCCAACCTTCACCGAGCTTTGCAATACTCAGATCGATAAATTTCGCCATGGTCGCATCCTACTGGCCACTCACGTCATTGCTCTGTACAGGGTAGATCGAGAATGGGTAACGATGCATATTCTGCCGTTGTTCGATTGGAATCGTTCACCTAGCGAGGCACGCTCAGCTTGGGAAGGCTTCCTCTGGTCGCCACGCCTGTACCAGCCATTAATGGAAGCCATGAAAGGCTCTTTCCTCGATACAGCGAAGCACTACGAATCTCTGGGAAAACATGACGGGCAATATGCGGCTCTGTTGACGTTTGCTGCGCTCGACCAAGGCGACACTTTTTCCATTGCCGAATTCGCTGCTGCGACGCGCGCCCTGCCTGCCGATGGCCTATGCGATGCCGCACAGGCTCTTGTTCGCGCCTTGGAAGGTGCAGGAGACCAACGCGCCGACTACTGGAAGCACCGAGTACGGCCATATCTGCAAACGATTTGGCCGAAGTTGCGCGAGAAAAACTCACCTGCAATTTCAGAAAAACTCGCCATGCTGTGTGTTGTAGCACAGGAGAAATTCCCCGAAGCATTTGATGTTTTGCGGCACTGGCTGCAACCGCCTGCGCATCCAGACTACCTGGTGAGTCGGTTATACGAGGCACGCCTTTGCGAAACCTTCCCGGATATAGCATTGGCTTTTCTAACTATGGTGATCAGCGACGACACACAATGGCCGCCTACTCACCTAAAAGACTGTCTGAAGGATATTCAAACTGCCAATCCTCAGCTTGATGCCGACGCTCGCTACAAAAGGCTTATGGAGTATCTCAGGAAGCATGGGCAAGCTTAAATTAAGAGCAACAATTCTGCACGGTAGGCTGGGGTGAAGCTTGCGAACCCCAGCTTTTTAAGATCACAAATGCTGGGGTTTGTGCCTCGCCGCCAGCCTACAGAATCTCGCCAATACCGAGTGCGATCAAGATTCAGCATTACTCCGTTTTTTTGCAAAGCACCACACTACTGGAGAAAGCTTCATGGCTAGAAAGAGAAAGCAAGGCGCGTTCGAAGACCTGATCGATATTGCTGCGATGCTCCCTTGGTGGGCAGGTGTGCTTTTGGCGCTCATTGCGTACTTCGTCCTCCACCATTACGCAACCGCTGAGATAGTGGCGCTAGCATCGCCGGGGCAAATGGGCGCTGTCCTCGCAAACCAATTCGGCAAGACACTTGCAACGTTTGGGCAATATCTGATTCCTCTTGCTCTCATCATCGGTGCAGGCATATCTGCATATGGGCGGCATAGACGCACTGCGTTATTCACGGACGTTCAGGAAAGCTCTTCCCCTTCGGCACTCAATGGTATGTCCTGGCAGGAATTCGAAATGCTGGTGGGCGAGGCATTTCGACGCAGGGGGTACACGGTTGCCGAAACGGGTGGCGGTGGTGCCGATGGCGGCGTTGATCTTGTCCTGAGAAAAGACGGCGAAAAGTTTTTGGTTCAATGCAAGCAGTGGAAAGCATTCAAGGTCGGCGTGACAACCATACGTGAGTTATATGGCGTCATGGCCGCAGGCGGTGCTGCTGGTGGGTTTGTGGTGACCTCGGGAGTTTTTACGCAGGAGGCGAAATCTTTCGCAGAGGGAAGAAACATCGGCCTGATTGATTGCTCTGAATTGACGGCCATGATCAAGAGTGCGCAGCGACAGGCTGCCGCTGCACGGCCTGAGCCTCGAAGCGCACCGGCGGCAAACGCCAATCAAGACTGCCCGAAGTGCGGCGGCGCGATGATTAGGCGGATAGCCAAACAAGGCGCTAATGTTGGCAAGGCGTTTTGGGGTTGTTCCAATTTTCCTCAATGCCGAGGGGTTGTGTCGATTGAGTAAGTGCCTAAAACCTGAGCCGTAAGCAGATCGAATTAAAAGCGCGAACTAAAAGGGTTGGGTTCGGATTAAGCCTTAGCGAATTTCTTGACACAACATACGTAACTTGCGTATATTTAGCCCATGAAAGCCATCTTCATCGAATTGCCTCCATTCGAGCGGCATCGGCAGGGTTATCTGAGCGACGAGAATTTCCGTGCATTTCAAAAAATGCTGATGGATAACCCGGAAGCCGGCGACGTGATCGAAGGCTCGGGCGGATTGCGCAAGCTGCGTTATGCCGACGAGAAACGGGGTAAAGGCAAGCGTGGCGGGCTTCGCGTGATTTATTTCTGGTGGCAATCAGGAAAACAGTTCTGGTTGTTTACCGTGTACAACAAAGACGAGATGGATGACTTGACCGCCGCACAGCGCAAAATCCTGAAGGAGCTGCTCAAGCAGGAACTGGACGCAAGGAGGATTAAATGAAACGCAACCTGTTTAACGAATTGAAAGAGGGTTTCACCGCACTCGAATCTGCACGCGAGGGCAAGATCACTTTGCGCCAGCATGTGGTGGAAAAGAAACCCGCGCTCACCATCACTCCGCAAGAGTTGCTCAGCCTACGGGAGAAGCTGCACTTGTCGCGAACCGTATTCGCCAGATACCTGCGCACCAACGAACGCACACTGGAAAACTGGGAACAGGGGCGGGCCAACCCGAATGCTCAAGCTGCTATTCTGATCCGTCTGGTTGAACGCTACCCGGATACAGTCGAGCGGCTATCTGCCATCTGAAAAAACCTCGATTTAAAATCCTCGCAGGTTTGCCGGGTACCAAGCGCGTTATTTCAGGTCAGCAGGCCTAGCGCGCGTCTTGGCGGCAATGTAATCACCGTGGGAGATGTGGAGTAGGTCGGCCATTCTGCGCATCAGATGGTTTTCATGTGCGCTGATTTGGCTGTCGGCATAGGCGACTTGCCACATGTATTCGATGATGCGAACCTTTTCGGATAATTCCAGCTCCCGGTTGATGAGAGACGTAAACTGATGGAGATCATTGGCGGCCGTTGCTGTCCGGTGCCCCAGTTCGGACAGCTGCGCCACTTCCGCATCCGATAGGTGAAACCGCTCCTTGAGGATGTTCAGTATCGTGGCCTGCTCTTCGTCTGTGCTGTCGGCATCCGACTGCATGACTTCGATCAGCAGCACGGCAGTTGCCAGTTGCAGGGTGTGTTCGGGGCGGTTCCCGGCGCTGGCGGGGGCAATGATCGAAGACAGAAAGTCACTCAGTTTATTCAGCATGGCTAATTTCCAACAAGGTTTTTTGATAACAGCAGGACATCGCAAAGCGACTGGTGATCCTCGCGGCGTGCGCCTCAATAATGCGGCGGCCTTTCGTTCGCAGGCATTCCCTCATTCCCTGTTTCAGCCTGCGATTGGATCTGTCCTGCGAGCGATTTACAAATCGCTTCAAGGCGATCCAGCTTTTGTTGCTGCTGATAGACCGTTTTGTTCAGTTCCTCGATCAGGTCTTCCTGGAAGGTGATTTTTGCTTCGATGTTTACTAAGCGTTCTTCAATCATGAGGTGGCTCTGTATGTTCGGAGAATGGCCGGGGGATGGCGGTCATTTTAGAGTGTAGACAGGGTCAGGTTGAATTATTTTTTAACCCTTCAATCACGCCGCCCGCGTGAGTTCTGATATCAATGCGTTTGAAGAGGGTGAATTGGTGCGTGAGGCAACTATCCGGAATTTCCGGATAGTTCGACAGGAAGGCCAGCGGCAGGTTGAGCGCGAGATCGAACACTACAATCTCGACGTGATTATCTCAGTTGGCTATCGCGTGAAATCCAAACAAGGTGCGCAATCCGCATCTGGGCGACCCAACGCCTGCGGGAGTATCTGGTGCAAGGGGGTAGGGGGCGGCGCTTGACGTACTTGGTGCAAAAAGACCATAATTTGCCAACATTTATTTAAAAGAGGTCTTAAATGCTGGTTTCCATGCAGGAATTCAAGTCTCATTTGTCGCAATATGTCGGTCAGGCGCAATCCGGTGAGTTGATTGAGT
This sequence comes from Gallionella sp., assembly GCA_030690245.1. GTDB lineage: Bacteria > Pseudomonadota > Gammaproteobacteria > Burkholderiales > Gallionellaceae > Gallionella. Next base: position 7,990 of record JAUYGW010000196.1, read on the forward strand.
TGACTTCGCATCGCAAGGTGGTGGCGCGCATCGTGGGCGTGCCGCCTGCAGATAGTGCGGGTGTGGCGCGCTTGCTGGCAGCGGGCGCGGCGAGCTGGCAAGGCGGCAAGCCGGCGGGTGCGGCGCTTGAATTGCAGGCGGTCGGCAAGCCGGTTTCTGCGCTGGTGCTGGAAGATCGCGGATGATTCTGTTCTGCGATACGTCTGCGCTGCTGAAACTCTATATTGTGGAGGCTGGCAGCGAGGCGCTGAAAGCGCGCGTGGTTGAGGCCGAGGCAGTGGCCGTGTGCCGCGTTGCATGGGCGGAAGCACATGCCGCACTTTCACGCCGGGCGCGGGAGGTGCCGGGAGATGCGCCAGTGATCGAACAGGCCAAGGCCGCGCTGGCGCAAGACTGGCCGCGCTTCGTGGTGATGGAAGTAGATCAGGCCCTGGTTGAACGGGCAGGAAATTATGCCGATACTTTCGCGTTGCGCGGCTACGACAGTATCCAGCTTGCGGCTGCGTTTGAAGCAGGCCGTATTGCGCAGTCCCCCATTTGTTTTGCCTGTTTCGATGCACGCCTTAACAAGGCGGCGGATGTACTGGGGATGGCGTGTTTGTAGCTTGCCGCAGTGAATTGTCGTGGTTACGTTCGTGTATTTTGACAAGCCCGCCAGTCTGTTAAAAATTCGCTTTTGGTTTTGCCAAATCGTTTTAATCACTCCGTCTATTCCGTTAAAATCACTCCTTGAAACCTGTACACATTTATCAACCCGAAACCTAATCACATGACAACTATCCGCCAAGAAGACCTGATCGCCAGTGTAGCCGACGCATTGCAATACATTTCCTACTATCACCCGCTCGACTACATCAAGGCGCTCGGCAAGGCCTACGAACGCGAGCAGTCGCCTGCCGCACGCGACGCCATCGCCCAAATCCTCACCAACTCGCGCATGAGCGCGCAGGGGCACCGGCCGATCTGCCAGGATACCGGCATCGTCGCGGCGTTCGTCAAGGTCGGCATGGAGGTGCGCTGGGATGATGCGACCATGGGCGTCAGCGATATGGTTAATGAGGGAGTGCGCCGCGCTTACACGAATTCGGACAATATGCTGCGCGCCTCGGTGCTGTCAGACCCGGCCGGAGCGCGCAAGAACACGCGTGACAACACGCCGGCGGTGATTCATTACGAGATCGTCCCCGGCGACAAAGTCGAGGTGACCCTCGCGGCCAAAGGCGGCGGCTCGGAAAATAAATCCAAATTCACCGTGCTCAACCCATCGGACAGTCTGGTCGACTGGGTGCTGGAGACCGTCCCCGAAATGGGCGCGGGCTGGTGCCCGCCGGGCATGCTCGGCATCGGCATCGGCGGTACGGCGGAGAAGGCGATGCTGCTCGCCAAGGAGGCCCTGATGGAGCCGATCGACATCCACGAACTGCAAGCGCGCGGCGCGAGCAACCGCGTGGAAGAGCTGCGTCTGGAGTTGTACGAGAAGGTCAATGCGCTGGGTATCGGCGCGCAGGGGCTGGGCGGCCTCACCACCGTGCTGGACGTCAAGATCATGGACTACCCGACTCATGCCGCCGGGTTGCCGGTCGCGATGATTCCCAACTGCGCCGCCACGCGCCACATCCACTTCACGCTCGACGGCAGCGGCCCGGCCGCGCTGGTGCCGCCCTCGCTCGACGAATGGCCGAAGGTCGAATGGAAAGCCTCCGCCGACTCGCGCCGCGTCAACCTCGATACGGTCACGCGCGCAGAGATTGCGACCTGGAAACCGGGCGAAACGCTGCTGCTGTCCGGCAAGCTGCTCACCGGGCGCGATGCCGCGCACAAGCGCATCGCCGAGATGCTGGCGCGCGGCGAAACCTTGCCGGTGGATTTCACCGGACGCTTCATCTACTACGTCGGCCCGGTCGATCCGGTGCGCGACGAAGTGGTCGGCCCGGCCGGCCCGACGACCGCGACGCGCATGGACAAATTCACCGACTTGATGCTGGAAAAAACCGGGCTGATCGGCATGGTCGGCAAGGCCGAGCGCGGCCCGGAAACGATCGCGAGTATCAAGCAGCACAAGGCGGTTTATCTGATGGCGGTCGGCGGCGCGGCCTATCTGGTCTCCAAGGCGATCAAGGCGGCCAGGGTGCTGGCCTTTGCCGACCTGGGGATGGAAGCTATCTACGAATTCACCGTGCAGGACATGCCGGTCACCGTGGCGGTGGACAGCAACGGCGTATCAGTGCATGAAACCGGCCCGGCGGAATGGCGTATGAAGATCAGCAAGATTTCCTAGCGCTGCGCAGGATTCGTGCGCAGTTCCGGGCGTGAAGCGGATTTTCATCTCGGGTATTCGTAGTATCGATCCAAAATAATCCAATAGGCTGTAGGAGCTCGATTTATCGAGCGATTGTTTGCAAGAATCGCGCAATAAATTGCGCTCCCACAAGAGGGCTTGGTTCTAATGGATTATTTGGGTTGATGGTTGGCAATCATGTCAACCGAGCAGAACCAGCAGCCAGACCGCTGCCAGATTAACAACGGCAATGAGCACCGCAGCGCTGCCGATGTCCTTGGCGCGCTTGGCAAGCGCATGCTCGTCCAGCGAGATGCGGTCAACCGTCGTTTCTATCGCCGAGTTCAGCAATTCGACAATGAGCAGCAGCAACACGCTGCCTATCAGCAGGGCGCGTCCGATGGCTGTTGCATTAACCCAGAACGCCAGCGGCAGCAGGATAGCCGCCAGCAACACCTCCTGGCGAAAGGCATCCTCATTCCGATACGCCTCTTTGAGGCCCGAGCAGGAATAATGAAACGCATTCAATAAGCGTTTTGCTCCGGTCTTGCCTTTGTGCGGACTTTTCATAACTCGTCTTATGCGACTATCGAAATCGCCCATGATTGCCGAGGCGATACGATACAATTCGGGGAGATGAATAACAAGCCAGAGGTTAAGCCATGAATACTCCCCCTGCGGCATCCTTGCTCAATTCCAGGCGCACATTGAAGGCATGGCGGATGCGCAAACCCAATATCCGGGTAGTGGACGAAACCGGCGCAGCGGTGAACTGATGCGCGATACGGCATCACATTTGCATGGCGCGAACCTGTCCATGTCAGCTTTTTTGGAACAACCGGCACAGTGGCAAAACAGCGTGCTGGGCGCGATCTGTTTTTCTGCGGATGCGGTCGAAAGCCGGATGCACGCCGGCATGGAGGTTCCCTGTATGTGCGTACCCATGCAGAGACTGGATGCGGGCGAATCAATCTGCGAAACCTGGCATGGCAGCGGGCAGCTGACGCAGGGGCAGAGTGGCGATATCCATTATCGCCATGACGAGGGCGTGTTGTTTGGCGTGATCACATTGTCTGAAACCCAGTTTGAAGCCGGTGCTGACAAAACGCCGCTGCAGCAGGCTACCGAGTCGGCCTATCGCCAGGTGTTTGCGCTGCTCGATACGCTGCACTACCCGTATCTGTTCCGCTTCTGGAATTACATCGCCGACATCAACGCCCACAGCTTCGGGCTGGAGCGCTATCGCCAGTTCAACCTGGGACGGCAGGACGCTTTCCTGGCTCACGGGCGCGATGTAGTGGGGAATGTCCCCGCCGCGTGTGCGCTGGGTTTGGCTCAGGGGCCGTTGACCATTGCCTTTCTGGCCGGACGCGTGGCGCCGCTGAACATTGAAAACCCGCGCCAGATCAGTGCCTACCAATATCCGCAGCAATATGGCCCGCGCAGTCCGACGTTTTCGCGTGCCAGCCTGGTGCGGCTGGGGCAAGACGAAGTGTTGTTCATATCCGGCACCGCCAGCGTCGTGGGCCACGCAACCCTGCACCCTGCCGATGTCGCGGCACAAACCCGCGAAACCATGACCAATATCGAGGCCGTGCTGGCCGAGGCAAACCGTCTGGCGAATCAGCCCGGCTTCGATCTGGCCAGCCTGCATTACAAGGTCTATGTGCGCCACCCCACCGATCTGGCGCAGATTCGCGCCGAGCTTGAACGCATAGTGGGTATCGCACCCAACGCGGTCTATCTGCAGGCCGATGTGTGCCGCCGGGATCTGCTGCTGGAAATCGAGGCCACTGCCGCGCGTCCGTCCATATCCGGCCAGCGGGACTGATCATGCGCGCCGCATTGCTGAATGGCTACGATTACCTGGTGCTGTACCTCGGCCTGGTCTGGCTGGGGATACTGTGCCTGGCATGGACGCCGGTTGCGCTGGTTATTTACCCGCTGCTGTCCGAGCGCCGGGGGCGGGCGCTGGGGCGTTACGCCACGATGATGGCGTTTCGGTTTTATCTTGCCAGTATTGGCATCTCGCGCCGCTGCAGCTTTGACCTGAAGGCGCTGGATGTCCTGCGCGATGAACCGTCGCTGATCATCGCGCCCAACCATCCGTGCCTGCTGGATGCGGTGATGGTGATTTCACGCTTGCCGAATGTCGCCTGCGTGCTTAAAGCCGATCTGATGAACAATATTTTTCTCGGTGCAGGCGCAAGGCTGGCGCGCTATATCCGCAATGAACCGGTGCGGCGCATGGTGCAGCAGGCAATACAGGATTTTGACAGCGGCAGCCACCTGCTGCTGTTCCCGGAAGGCACCCGCACCACCTCGTGTCCGGTCAACCCGCTCAAGGGCAGCATCGGCCTGATCGCGCATCATGCGCAGGTACCGGTGCAGACGGTTCTGATAGAAACCGATTCGACGTATCTGAGCAAAGGCTGGCCGCTGTTCCGCAAACCGCCGATGCCGATCCATTACCGGGTGCGCCTGGGACGGCGCTTTGATCCGCCGCAGCATACCCAGCGTTTCATGGCTGAACTGGAACAATACTTTGCGCATGAGCTGGTCCAGGGCTCGGCGTTTTACCCGGCCAACTCCCTGCCCGCGCAGGCTGACCGCACCCTGCCATGACGACGCCCCTAGCCATGACGACCTCATCGACCACACATCTGGTCCTCATTCCCAGCTATAACCCCGGCGCCAAAGTCTATGAAACCGTGCGCGCGGCACGCCAATATTGGACCCCGGTGTGGGTGGTGGTGGATGGCAGCAACGACGGCAGCACCGAAGGCTTGCTGGCGATGGCAGCAGAAGATACCGGCCTGCGCGTGATGATCTTGCCGCACAACCAGGGCAAGGGCGCGGCGGTGCTGCATGGCCTGGAGCAGGCGGCAGCGGCGGGATTCAGCCACGTGTTGACTATGGATTCGGACGGCCAGCATCCGCCCGAGCTTATCCCGGCATTCATGGCGGAATCCTCCAGACAACCGGCGGCAATGATATTGGGCGTGCCGGTATTCGATGCCAGTGCGCCGGGCCTGCGCGTACAGGGGCGGCGCGTCTCCAACTGGTGGGCTAACCTGGAAACGCTGTGGGCGGGCATCGGCGATTCGCTGTTCGGGTTCCGCGTGTATCCGGTCGAACCGTTGCGGCGGGTGATGCGCGCCCAGCCGTGGATGCGCCACTTCGACTTCGACCCCGAGGCCGTGGTGCGCCTGTGCTGGCGCGGAATCAGGCCGGTCAATCTGCACGCCCCGGTGCGCTACTACCGCGAGGAGGAGGGCGGCGTGTCGCATTTCCGCTACCTGCGCGACAACGTGTTACTGATCTGGATGCACACGCGCCTGTTTATCGGCTTTGTGTTGCGCCTGCCCGTTTTGCTGGCAAGACGTGCGCGGGAACGGTTTTAACGTTAAAGGCGTGGAACAAGTTCGTGAAATATTTTCGTAGGAGCGGGCTTGCTCGCGATTGCCACATCCGTATCGCGAGCAAGCTCGCTCTACAGTAAAAACAGTCCCAGCAGCACCCCGCAGGCGATAGCGCCGAAGCCGGTGGCGACCTGCCTGGCGAGAGTCCAGCCGCCGATGAAAACCACCATGCCGAACTTGAACGCGAGATTGGCAAGGAAGGCGAGGGTAATCGCGGTGACGGTCTGCTGTTCGCTCAATTGGCCGAGGTTGAAAAGGCGCAGGCTGGACAGGGTGATCGCATCCACATCGGTCAGACCCGATGCCAATGCCACGGCATACAGACCCCGGCTGCCGGCAATATCCGCCATCCATGCCGAACCCAACAGCACGACGACATACAGCAGGCCGAAACCGATCGCGGTATGCAGTTCGGCTGGATTGGATGTTTCCGGGATGTAGAGTTCGGTGGCATTGCTCATCTTGCGCCAGTTGTACAAAGCGACCATCAAACCAGACAGCAGGCCGCCAGCCAGCACCGGCAGCAGGCTGGGCAGCGCACCAAAGGCGACCACGGCGCTGACCACCAGCAGCCGCAGCAGCACCACGATGCTGGCTATCACGATCACCGATGCGGCAAGGTTCAGCATGGCCTGGTTGCTCTTGCCGTGTTTTGCATAAATCATCGTGGTTGCGGTGCTGGAAACAAGGCCGCCGAAAAAGCCCAGTAGCGGCGCGCCATAGCGGGTTCCCACCATGTGCAGCGCGGTGTAGCCCGCCAGGCTGATGCCGGAGATCAGCACCACCATCAGCCAGGCATGATGCGGATTGATGGCGCCGTAGGGGCCGTAGTTATGATCCGGCAGGATCGGCAATACGATAAAAGTCAGCACGGAAAATTGCAGCACGGCGACCAGGTCGCGGCGCGTGAGTTTCTGCGACAGTCCGCGCAGTTCCGGCTTGAAATAGAGCAGGGCGGTGACGCCTATTGCCAGCATTACAGCCAGTTTGGCGAGGCCGTACCAGATCATCGCGCCCAGCATGTAACACAACAGCAGAGCGATCACGGTAGTGGTGCCTGGGTCGTCTTCGTCACGGGGGTTGTTGAGGTAGGCGGCGATAATCATGCCGGCCACGGCAATCAGGCCGGCAATCAGCAGCCAGGGCGAGCCGAGTTTTGTGGAGAGCAGCGCAGACATAGTGCCAAACAAAGCGACCAGCGCGAAGGTGCGCAGCCCGGCTTTGGCCGAGGGGTTGCGCTCGCGTTCCAGCCCGATCAGCAGACCGATGGCGAGGCTGGTGAGGAATTGCGGCAACGCTTCGATGTTGTTGCCATGCAAAAAGCTGGTTTCCATCGCTTTACCTTTTTGCTTCCTTAGGAACGAGGAGCGTGGATTGAGGATCGAGTTAGAAGCGGGTCAACGGGTTTTCCTCGCTCCTCAATCCTCTTTCCCATGCCAGTGGCGAATGATGAGTTGCAAACTCTGCGTGCCATTGTATTCATTGACGCTCAGGCTGTACACGGCATGTATTTGTTTGGGTAGCGGCTCACTGTGTCCGAACAGTATTGCTTCAATTGGTTTTCCATGCCTACTTAATCGCAATTTCAGATGTTTTTCGCCGACCACGCGCTGGTTCTGCACAACGAAGTTGTCGTTGAATTGCGGGGCAGGGAAGCCTTGGCCCCATACCTGTTCATCCAGCAGGCGCGCCACGTCCAGCGTCATCTCGGCATGTTCCAGCGTACCGTCGGTTTCGATGCGCTGCGCGAGGTCGCTTTCATCGAGCAGTTCGGTGGCGATTTCTTCGAAGGCGGCGGCAAAATTCACAAAATCGGCTTCGGCGATGCTCAGTCCCGCAGCTGCTGCGTGGCCGCCGAATTTCCTGATGAGCGAGGGGTGGCGTTTGCTGACCAAGTCCAGCGCGTCGCGCAGGTGCAATGCGGAGATGGAGCGCCCGGAGCCTTTCAATTCACCGTCGTTGGCGCGCGCGAAGGCGATTACCGGACGATGGAATTTGTCCTTGAGGCGCGAGGCGAGGATGCCGATCACGCCCTGATGCCATGCTTCGTCGAACAGCGCGAGACTGAAGTTATCGCTGGCGTCGATTTGCTCCAGAGCCGCCAGCGCGCTGTCCTGCATGTTCGCTTCGATGCCGCGCCGCTCGCGGTTCAATGCGTCCAATTTGGCGGCAATTTGTGTGGCGGTTGCATCGTCGTCGGCCAGCAGGCAGGCTATGCCCAGGCTCATATCGTCCAGTCTGCCCGCCGCATTCAGGCGTGGCCCGACGGTGAAGCCCATATCCTGGCTGGAGGCTTTTTCCGGATATTTTCTCGATACTCGCAACAGCGCGTTGATGCCCGCGCAGGCGCGCCCGGCGCGCATGCGTTGCAAGCCCTGCTGTATGAGGATGCGGTTGTTCTGATCCAGCTTCACCACATCGGCGACTGTGCCCAGCGCGACCAGGTCGAGCAGCTCGGCAAGCCTGGGTTCGGGGCGCTCCGTGAATGCGCCGCGTGCACGCAGCTCGGCACGCAACGCCAGCAGCACGTAGAACATCACGCCGACACCGGCCAGATGCTTGCCGGGAAAGGCGCAGCCGGGCTGATTGGGGTTGACGATGCAGGCCGCGTCCGGCAGCGTATCGCCGGGCAGGTGATGGTCGGTGACGAATACCTGCATTCCCAGGCGATTGGCTTCGGCAACGCCTTCGACGCTGGCGATGCCGTTATCCACCGTCAGCAGGATGTCCGGTTTGCGCTCTGCGGCGAGTTGCACGATCTCGGGCGTCAGGCCGTAACCGTATTCGAAGCGGTTCGGCACGATGAAATCGATTTGCGCACCGAAGCTGCGCAGCCCGCGCACCGCCACCGCGCAGGCGGTTGCGCCATCGGCATCGTAGTCGGCGATGACCAGCAATTTTTTTCTTGCGGCGATTGCATCGGCCAGCAAGCGCGCCATTTCCCGCGCATTTTTCAGGTTGTCGAACGGCAGCAGTCCGGCAAGCGAGGTGTCCAGTTGCTGGCTGTCCGTGATGCCGCGCGCAGCAAAAACTTTTGCCAATGCCGACGCATAGCCGTTATCGAGCAAGTGCTGCAAGGCTGAAGCGGGAATGCTGCGCGGGGCGATTTCTGGCATGGGGGTGTCCGGACAAAAGTTTTTCGTAGTGATAGCCTGCTAAAGCACCTCAGGTGGCTTGAGTTTAACAAATCACGGCATCTTGCCGCCTCGTTTTTTTTAGGCAGGTGCGCTAGAATTGCGCACTTTTTAGTTTAAGTCAGGCATAGAAAAATCGTGGCATTGATAGTTCAGAAGTACGGCGGCACATCGGTCGGCAGCCCCGAGCGCATCAAGAACGTGGCGCGGCGCGTCGCGAAATTCAAGGCGCAGGGGCATCAGGTCGTGGTGGTGGTTTCGGCGATGAGCGGCGAAACCAACCGCCTGATCGGCCTTGCCCATGAAATCCAGAAGCACCCCGATCCGCGCGAGCTGGATGTGATCATCTCCACCGGCGAGCAGGTCACTATCGGCCTGCTGGCGATGGCGCTCAAGGATGCCGGCCTGAAGGCGAAGAGCTACACCGGCGGGCAGGTCAGGATACTCACCGATAGCGCCTTCACCAAGGCGCGCATCGTGAGCATCGACGAGGAGAACATCCGTACCGATCTGGCCAACGACTGCGTGGTTGTGGTCGCCGGTTTTCAAGGCATGGATGAAGACGGCAACATCACCACGCTGGGACGCGGCGGTTCCGACACTACCGGCGTGGCGATTGCCGCAGCGCTACACGCCGACGAATGCCAGATATACACCGATGTGGACGGCGTCTATACCACCGACCCGCGCGTGGTGCCCGAAGCGCGCCGCCTGAAGAGCATTACCTTCGAGGAAATGCTGGAGATGGCCAGCCTCGGCTCCAAGGTGCTGCAAATCCGTTCGGTGGAATTTGCCGGAAAATACAAGGTCAAGCTGCGCGTGCTGTCCAGCTTTGCAGAAGAAGGCGAAGGCACGCTGATTACTTTTGAGGATGACAACAAAATGGAACAAGCCATTATTTCCGGGATCGCATTCAACCGCGATGAAGCCAAGATCACCGTGCTGGGCGTGCCCGACAAACCCGGCATCGCCTATCAGATTTTAGGGCCGGTCAGCGATGCCAACATCGACGTGGACATGATCATCCAGAACGTCGGCGTGGACGGCACGACCGACTTTTCCTTCACCGTGCATCGCAACGAATTCGCCAAGGCGATGGACATCCTGAAGGGCAAGGTGCAGCCGCACATCGGCGCGCGCGATGTGGTCGGCGACAACAAGGCCGCCAAGGTCTCGGTGGTCGGCGTCGGGATGCGCTCGCATGTCGGCATCGCCAGCAAGATGTTCCGTACGTTGGCGGAAGAAGGAATCAATATCCAGATGATATCCACCTCCGAAATCAAGATTTCCGTCGTCATCGACGAAAAATACCTGGAACTGGCCGTGCGCGTGCTGCATAAGGCCTTCGATCTCGATCAGGAAGACGCATAATCGTTTGACCTTTCGGGGCGGATACATTAATATGCGCGGCCTTCGGAGAGGTGGCCGAGAGGTCGAAGGCACGCCCCTGCTAAGGGCGCATACGAGCTTAAACTTGTATCGAGGGTT
>JAUYGW010000199.1 GCA_030690245.1 Gallionella sp.
TCAATCGCTTTCGTAAGCTGCTGGTGAGGTACGAAAAACTTGATCGCAGCTTTCTGGCACTCAACCACTTGGCTGCGGCCATCATGGCATTTAGAAAGATCAAGGTAGATGAAAACATTATTTACGGATAAGCTCTAAGTCAAAATATTTACTGGCTTACGTGCCGACAAAGTTAGCCAAGCGCGGAACCAAGCTAAATCAAACCAAACAAAAAACCCGTAACTCATTGAATTAAGCTCTTGCGTATGGGGTGACTGATGGAGCTCGAACCCACGGCAACCGGAATCACAATCCGAAATTTGCGCCTTACTGAAAGCAAGCGCTGGCGTGGCTGTAAACGGCAAAATTGCCGGATATTGCGGCCTTCTATTCATGCCGCGCCAGCACCTTCAAATACACCGCTCGGTAAGCCTCGGCGCTGCGCTGCCAGCTGAAATCCTTGGACATGCAGTTCTTGCGCAGCGTTTTCCATTTTGCCCGGTCGCGGTACAGGCCGATCGCGCGCTGGATCGCGGCGTACAGATTATCGGCGGTCATGCCGTGGAACGCGAAGCCGCTGGCGCTGCCGTCCTTGAGCGTTTCCGGCGTGCAGTCCACCACCGAATCGGCCAGGCCGCCGGTGGCGTGGACGATGGGCGGGGTGCCGTAGCGCTGGCTGTACAACTGGTTCAGGCCGCAGGGCTCGAAGCGCGACGGCATGACGAACAGGTCCGCCCCGGCTTCGATCTGGTGCGAGAGATCTTCGCTGAAACCGATATGCGCGCCGATCTTGCCGGGATAGCGGCGCGACAGGTCGCGTGCGGCTGCTTGCATTTGCGCCTCGCCGGTGCCGAGCATGACCAGTTGCGCCGGCAATCCGGTCAGGCGCGGCGCGATTTCCAGCAGCAAGTCCAGCCCCTTCTGGTGGGTGAGGCGGCTGACCACGCCGAGCAGCGGCACACCCGGATCGAGGTTCAGCCCCATTCTGCTTTGCAGCGCTTCCTTGTCGGCGGCCTTGCTGGCCATGCGCGCGCGGCTGTATTTTTTGGTGAGGTGCGGGTCGGTCGCCGGGTTCCATTCTTCGATGTCGATGCCGTTGAGGATGCCGGTCAGCTTGCTGCGGCGACTGGCCAGCAGGCCCTGCATGCCGAAGCCGAGCGGTTCCTGCTGGATTTCCTGCGCGTAGTTCGGGCTGACGGTGGTGATGTGGTCGGCATAGAACAGCCCGGCCTTGAGGAACGACAGGTTGCCGTAGTATTCCACCCCGTCGATGCTGAAACAGGATGGCGGCAAATGCAGCTCGCTCACCGTTTCAGGCGGGAAAATCCCCTGAAAAAGCAGGTTATGGATGGCGAGTATGCTCGGTGCGGAACCTTGCGCGAAGTGCAGGTACGCGGGCGTCAGGCCGGTTTGCCAGTCGTTGCAATGCACCAGGTCGGGACGCCAGGCGAGCGGCGACTCGTTGCAGCCCAGCACCGCGGCAACCCTGGAGAGCAGTCCGAAGCGCAGCGCGTTGTCCGCCCAGTCGCGACCGCCGGCATCCTGGTAGAGCCCACCGTCGCGATCGTACAGAACCGGGCAATCGAGCACCAGCAGCGGCACGTCGTGCGCCATCGTGCCGCACAACAACCGCGCCGGCGGAAAGCCAGGCAAGGCATCGAAGGTCGCGACGACTTGAGATTGCGCCAGTTGCGCGATGACCTGCCGGTATCCCGGCACCAGGATGCGCACGTCCACGCCGATGGCGCGCAAGGCGGCGGGCAACGCGCCGCTCACATCGCCCAAGCCGCCGGTCTTGACCAGCGGGGCGACTTCGGAGGTCGCGAACAGGACTTTCAACTTGAATTCCTTATTTGAACCACGAAGAACACGAAGGCCGCGAAGAAGAACAACAATGTAGTTTTCCCAAAATTCGATTCGCGTTGCGGGTGATACCCGGCATCATGCAGTCCACGAATCGGGGCTGGCAGGGATGGGCGGGTTTATGCCCAACTCGCAAAATTCTTCGTGATCTTCGTGCCCTTAGTGGTGAAGTTTTTTTCAGCAATCCCTGCATCGGTTACAGCCAGCGCATCATGCCCATTTCAAACGTGTGCGTCAGCATCTCGTGGGAAGGATAGGTGCGGATGCGGTATTCCAGTTTGCCGCATTTCTCCGGCTGTATCTCCAGAGCGAATACGGTCTCGCCCGCTTCGGTTGCAGCACCGGTGGCCTCGAAACGGTAGCGGTGCAAACTCTGCAATTTGTCGCGCTTGGTAAGCAAGCCCAGCAGCAACTCCACGACCACGTCGCCGGGCTGGAGACCGTTCAGATTGACCGCGATTTCGAGACGCAGACTTTCGCCATAGTCGATCTCCCGCCGTCCGGTATCCAGGCGGTGCAGCGTGACGCCGTGCCAGGCTTCGCGGATACGCGCCTTCCAGGCGGCGACGATCTGCGCGTTTTCGTAGTGGTTCTGCTGGTACAGGAGATGTTGCTGGCTGGCCGGCAGGTAGCACTTGGCGAGGTATTCGCCCACCATGCGCTTGGCGTTGAAGCGCGGCATGATGGTGGCCATCGAGCGCTTGGACATCGTCACCCAGTCCGGCGACAAGCCCATCCTGCTGTGCTCGTAATACAGCGGCACCACCTGGTCCTGCAGCAGTTCGTAGAGGGTGTGAGTCTCTTCGCGGGTACGCACTTCCTCGTTCAGCGATTCCGACACCGGTTTGATCGCCCAGCCGTTCCTGCCGTCGTAGCTCTCGCCCCACCAGCCGTCCAGCACCGATAAGTTAATCGTACCGTTGATGCCGGCCTTCATGCCGGAGGTGCCGCTGGCTTCCAGCGGATACAGCGGATTATTCAGCCAGACATCCACCCCGGAGACCAGCTTGCGCGCCAGCGCCAGGTCGTAGCCTTCCACCATCAATATCTTGCCGACGAATTCCGGCATCTTGGAAATATGGGTGATGTGGCGGATCAGATCCTGGCCGGGAACGTCTGCCGGGTGCGCCTTGCCGGCGAAGATGAACACCACCGGGCGCTCCGGGTTGTTCATGATGGCGCGCAGCCAGTTCAGGTCGCCGAACAACATGGTCGCGCGCTTGTAGGTGGCGAAGCGGCGCGCGAAACCGATGGTGAGGACGTTGGGGTTTTCCGGGTTGACGTACTTGAGCAGGCGATCCAGGTGCGCCTCGGAGCCGTTATTGCGAAAATGCTGCGCGGTAATGCGCTCGCGCACCATGCTCAACATCTTTGCCTTCAGCCACTGGCGCGTGCTCCAGAACAGGTGATCCGGAATGCGCATGACGCCTTCCCAGAATTCCACGTCGTTCATGCGCGCACTCCATTCCAGTCCGAGCTGGCGCTGGAACACCTCGACCCATTCGGTCGCCAGGAAGGTCGGCACGTGTACGCCGTTGGTGACGTAAGTCATCGGGTTTTCCTTGTGCTCGATCTCCGGCCACATATCGCCGCAAATGGCCGAGGACACTTCGCCGTGGATGCGCGACACGCCGTTATTGAAACGCGTGCAGCGGATCGCCAGCGCCGTCATGTTGAAATCGGGGCTGTCCTTGGCGCGGCCCAGCGCCAGAAATTCCTCGCGGCTCAGCTTGAGCTCCGGGTAATAGTGTTCGAAATATGCCTGCACCAGCCCTTCGTTGAAATGATCGTGTCCGGCCGGTACCGGGGTGTGCGTGGTGAACACGGTGTTGACCGCCACATACTCCAGCGCGGTGGCGAAATCCAGCCCTTCGAGCGCGATCTTCTGGCGGATGCGCTCCAGCGCCAGGAAGGCCGCATGCCCTTCGTTGATGTGCCATACCGTCGGCTTGATGCCCAATTCCTGCAAGGCGAGCACGCCGCCGATGCCGAGCACGATCTCCTGTTCGATGCGCGTCACCTTGTCGCCGCCGTACAGGCGGTGCGTGATGTCGCGGTCATGCACATTGTTGCTTTCCAGGTCGGTATCCAGCAGATACAGCGTGATGTGCCCGATTCTGGCCTGCCATATCTTGACGTCGAGCTTGCGATTGGGCAGATTTACCGAGGTGTAGGCTTCCGAGCCGTCGCTGCGTTTGGCCGGGGTGATGGGCAGGTCTTCGAAATGCGAGTCATGGTTGGTGGCGATCTGGTTGCCGTCGCCGTCTATGATCTGGTGAAAATAGCCCTGGCGGTACAGCAGGCCGACACCGACGAACGGCAGGCGCAGGTCGCTGGCAGCCTTGCAATGATCGCCCGCGAGGATGCCAAGACCGCCCGAGTAAATCGGCAGGCTTTCGTGGAAGCCAAACTCGGCGCAGAAGTAGGCGACCAGATCGCCCTTGTCCAGCAGATCAGAACCCGGCGGCGGGCGGCGGTAATCGTGGTAGGTATCGTAGGCCGCCAGCACGCTGTTGAAGTTGCCGATGAACACCTGGTCTTCCGCCGCATCCAGCAGGCGCTGTTCATCGATGCGCTTCAGGAACGCTTTCGGGCTTTGTCCGGTGGCCTTCCACAAACCCGGATGCAGACGCGCGAACAGCGCACGGGTGGGGCGGTCCCAGCTATACCAGAGGTTGTTCGCGAGTTCTTCGAGACGCGCCAGACGCGCGGGAATCTTCGGGCGGACTTGCAGAATATATGAGGTGCTTTTATCCATGGTTTTGTGCCCGGCAGTAAATTGAAATGTGTCTTCGCGAAGAGGCGGATTATAGCGTAAGAGCCCTGCCTTCCAGAATTGAATCTGCGTCCTTAAAACGGCAGTTGAACCACGAAGGGCTGATAGAACTACTAGCCATTCCACTAGGCGACCAAAGAACGTTCGCCAAGTGGCTGGTTAACGAAGAACGCGAAGAAAAACAGAAATATCAACCTTAAAACCTCAGTTCAAGCCACAGAGTTCACAGAGAACACAGAGAATGTCAGGGTTTATCCGCCTTTCGTGCTCCCACCAAAAAGGTGAATGGACTTCTTGCTATAACCGTTTGGTTTTACTCTGTGAACTCTGTGTTCTTCGTGGTGAATTTTTTGGGTTATCCGGTACTTTTCACCGGCCCGGCAATGCGGCGCGATCGAGATGCCACTCGGCGGCCGCAACGCGCGCCGCAGGCAGGGATTTTCCCAGCAATATCTGCTCCAGCGCATCGCGCTTCCCCGCACCGGCCACCAGGAAGATGCGCTGCCGTGCCGCATTCAATGTGCCCAAGCCCAGTGTAACCCGCTCGGCGGGCGGCTTCGGGGCGTCGAATACCGGCACGGTCGCCGCCATGCTGCCGGTTGCCGGATTGCCCGGGAACAGGCTGGCGATATGCCCGTCCTCGCCCATGCCCAGCAGCACCAGATCCAACGGCGTAGCTTGCTCCAGCACCGCCGCATACCGGGCGGCAGCCTCGCGCGCGCCCAGTTCAGCCGGAATGGCGTGGATATTGGCCGACGGGATGGCGACCTGCTCCAGCAGGGTCTCGCGAGCCATGCGGTCGTTGCGCCCGGCATCTCCGGCTGGCAGGCAACGCTCGTCGCCGAAATAAACCTGTACATGCGCCCAGTCGACAGACAGGTGGCGCAGTTTTTCATAGCAACGGCGCGGCGTTTCGCCGCCGGCCAAGGCGAGATGAAACACGCCGCGCGCCGCAATCGCCTGCGCGGCCAATTCCGCAATGCGTTGCGCGACCGAGGCGCTCAACCCTTCCGGATCATCATGCACAAAGACGGCCTGTGCATTCGGCAAATCGGCGATATTCATTTGTGTCACCCTGGAAAATACAATTGAGCCACGGATGAACACGGATTTACACAGATGGACAATGGGTTACCTCTGCTTTTTTCAAGACCGTTTTGGTGAAATTTCAACCCTTCATAACACGATATTTTATCCGTGTTCATCCGTGTAAATCTGTGGCTAACCAAGGTTTTTAGGGTTGTTGGCTAGTTGCGCGGCACGCAACGCCGCGCCGAACAGCGCGGCGCGGTCATTCAGGATCACCCTGACCGGCATGGCTTCGAGCAAGGGGCACATCCGGCCCTTATTCAGGAACGCATCGAGGAACGCGCCATCCTGCAACAGCGGCAAAATTTTCGGTGCGATGCCGCCGCCCAGATACAGGCCGCCTTTGCTCATCATCTTGAGCGCGAGGTTGCCCGCTTCCGCCCCGTACAGACGCACAAACCAATCCAGCGTTTTGATGCATATCTTGTCGCGGCCGGACAATGCGGCGCTGGCAATGGCGGCCGCCGCATCGCCGTTGCGCATTTCCTCGGTGAGCCATTGCGGTACGGCAACGCGATGATAAAGGCACAGGAATTCATGCAGGCTGAGCAAGCCCGTGCCGGATACCACGCGTTCCCAACTGATATGCTGATGCCGTTGCTGCAGGTAGCGCAGCAAGGACATTTCCAGTTCATCGCCCGGGCTGAAACTGGCATGCCCGCCTTCCGTCGCAAACGGGTGGTGGCATTGCCCGTCCCAAAACAAGCCCGCCTCGCCCAGGCCGGTTCCTGCGGCAATCACGGCGACATTGCCGCTGGCGTCAGGCGCACCGGCCTGCAAAGTCAGCAAATCATCCGCGCCCAATGCCGGCAAGCCATAGGCAGTCGCTTCCAGGTCGTTGAGCAGGGTGCAATGCGCAAAGCCGAATTGCCGTTGCAAGGCATCGGCATCGATACGCCAGGGCAAATTGGTGGTTTGCACCACCCTGCCCCGCACCGGGCCGGCGACACCGAAAGCCGCGTGGTTAAAGTGATACTCGCGTAGCGAGACCGCGTCCCTCTCTCCCGCAAGCGGGAGATAACCAGCAACTTGCCCGCTTGCGGGCTTAGTCGAATGGCTAGTTGTTCCATCAGAGTTAGGAGAGAGGGAAGGTTCGACATCCGCCAGAAACTCGCCGAGCAAGTCTGCAAATTTGGCGTAATCGCGGCTCGGATAATCGGCTTCACGCTCGATCCGCACTTGCGTACCGGTGACTTCAACGGTCGCGAGGCGCGTCTTGGTGCCGCCGATGTCGCCTGCAAGAAAATTCATGAGCTGGTAGCCAGTAGCCAGTAGCCAGTAGCAAAACAGGGCCGCGCGCAGCGCGACAAAACTGCTACGCGCCACCCGCTACAAGCTACAAGCTCCATTCTTAGTAAGCCTCCACATTGGCGCCGTCCAGATTCAGCGAGTGGCGCCAGAACTGGTCGTCGCGGTCGAACAGCCGGTAGGTGCCGCGCGGCCCCCAACTGCCCGCCTGATAAGTATTGATGAAATCGCGCTCCATCGCCCACACCTTGAGGATCGGATCGACCACGCGCCACGCCGCTTCCACCTCGTCGATGCGCAGGAACAGCGAATGGTCGCCGTGGATCACGTCCAGCAGCAATCCCTCGTAGGCGTCGTAATCCTCGTCGCCGCCCTTACGGTATGTCGCGTCCAGGCTGATGGTGCGGGTATGCAAATCCAGTCCGGGCACCTTGACCTGCACCTCCATTTTCAGGCAATCGTTGGGCTGGATGCCGAGCATGATCCAGTTCGGCTGTGGCGGACCGTGGCGCGTGTGGCGCAACAAGTCCTGCGGCGGGCTTTTGAAGCGGATGCAGATCGCCGAGCTGCCCTCCGCCATGCGCTTGCCGGTGCGCAGGTAGAACGGCACGCCCGCCCAGCGCCAGTTGTCGATGAACAGCTTCAGCGCCGCATAAGTCTCGGTGGTGCTGTCCGCCGCTACGCCGGGCTCTTCCAGATAGCCCGGCACCGTCTGGCCGTTGATGGTGCCGCTGGCGTACTGGCCGCGGAAGGCATGGGCGTGCACCGAGTTCTGCGTGATCGGACGGATCGCTTTCAGTACTTTCACTTTTTCGTCGCGCAGGTGCTCGGCGGACATCGTCACCGGCGGCTCCATCGCCACCAGCGCCAGCAATTGCAGCAAATGGCTCTGGATCATGTCGCGCAGCGCGCCGGCGCCTTCGTAGTAATCGGCGCGCCCTTCGATGCCCAGCGTTTCGGAATGGGTGATCTGCACATGGTCGATGTAGTGGTGGTTCCACAGCGGTTCCAGCAACAGGTTGGCGAAGCGGAACACCATCACGTTCTGCACCGTGCCCTTGCCGAGGTAATGGTCGATGCGGTAAATCTGCGGCTCGTTCAGGTGACGGTACAGGCTGGCTTGCAGGGTTTGCGCGCTGAGCAAATCGTAACCGAAGGGTTTTTCGATCACCACGCGCCGCCAGCCGTTCTTCTGTTTGAGCAGACCCACGTTGCCCATCTTTTCGACGATGACGGGATAATCCGCCGGGCGCACCGCCATGTAATACACCACGTTGGGCGGGAAAGCCGGATTTTCCTCGACCAGCTGCCGCAAGCGCGTGTAGGCCGCGTCGTCGCCGGGCGGGATGGCGAAATAATGCAACCGCGCGCAAAAGCGTTGCAGCGCGGTTTCATCGATTCCCTGCGGATAGACTGGTCGCAGGATGCCCGTGACGAAGTCCAGCCACTCCTCGCGCTGCCGTGGCGCGATGTCGCAGCCCAGGATCACCATGTGTTCCGGCAGGCGTTTAGCCGTCTCCAGGCGGAACAGTGCCGGGATCAGCTTGCGCCGGCTCAGGTTGCCGCCTGCACCGAATATCGCCAGCGTGCAAGGCTCAGATAACTTCATTTTTTTCCGCCCGCATGTTTGACCGCATGGCCGCCGAAGGCATTGCGCATCATGGATAGCAGGCGGTAGCCGTAACCGGTTTCATTCTGGCTGTTGAAGCGCATCTGCAAGGCCAGCGTCAGCACCGGCGCGGCGACGCCCTGATCGATTGCCTCCACCGCCGTCCAGCGCCCCTCACCGGAGTCCGGCACATAAGGTGCTATGGATGTTAATTCCTGGTCGTATTTCAGCGCTTCCGCGGTGAGGTCGAGCAGCCAGCTGCGCACCACCGAACTGTGCCGCCACAACTCGGTGACCTGCGCCAGATCGAGCGCGAATTCCTTCTTGCCGCGCAACAGTTCCAGGCCTTCGGCGAAGGACTGCATCATGCCGTACTCGATGCCGTTGTGGATCATCTTGGTGTAGTGGCCCGCGCCGACCGGCCCGACATGCGCCCAGCCGCGATCCGCAGCGGGCGCCAGGGCTTGCAGGACCGGGGTCATGATTTTTGCGACTTCGGACGTTGCCCCGACCATCAGGCAATAGCCGTTCTCCAGCCCCCAGACACCGCCGGAGGTGCCGGAATCCATGAAGCCGATGCCCTGCTCCGCCAGCCAGGCGCCGCGCCGCTGGCTGTCGTGGTAGTTGGAATTGCCGCCGTCCACGATGATGTCGCCCTGAGACAGCAGCGGCGCCAGCGCACGGATTTGCTGCTCGGTTATTTCCCCGCTCGGCAACATCAGCCACACCACGCGCGGACCGGATAATTTCGCGACTGCGTCCTCTACCGAGGCGGCACCCAACATCCCTTCCTCTGCGGCAAGCTGCGCGACCGCTTCCGCCGACCGGTCATAACCGACTACTTCGATCCCGCCACGGCGCAGCCTGCGCACCATGTTGCCGCCCATCTTGCCCAACCCGATCATCGCCAGCCGCATAAGTCCCCCAAAGAAATAATTCAAGCCGCACGACCGCCTTATGCCGGCCGCAAAATTACGCATGACACTTGGTAATGATACACCTCGATATGCGTAAAAAAGATGATTTACCTAAGGCTGCAACAGGGGGAAAATGAAAATTCCGCAGCGATTGCAGTCCGGGAGGACAAGATGCCAAATGACCATCAGCACAAACCGCTCAACCTCAATCTGAGTTCGGTTAAGCAGTCCATGAACAATCACCTCATTTTTTCCGTCGGCAAGGATACGATCACCGCCACCCACCGCGACTGGTTTTTCGCCCTCGCCGAAGTTGTGCGCGAACGCCTGATCGAGCGCTGGATGGAAACCATGCGCCGCTACTACCACAATGACGCCAAGCGGGTGTATTACTTTTCCATGGAATTTCTCATCGGGCGCAGCCTGATGAACAGTGTGCTCAATGTCGGTTTTCTCGATGAAGTTCGCCAGGCTTGCATCGAAGCCGGCATCGATCTGGACAAGGTTACGGAACTGGAATTCGATGCCGCGCTCGGCAATGGCGGGCTGGGAAGGCTGGCGGCCTGTTTCCTCGATTCCATGGCGACCATCGGCCTGCCCGGCTACGGGATGGGTATCCGCTACGAATATGGCATGTTCAACCAGAAAATTGAAGACGGCTGGCAGGTGGAGCATCCGGATAACTGGCTGCGTTATGGTAATCCGTGGGAATTTTCGCGCCCCGAAGTGCTCTACCCGGTGAAATTTCACGGTCATGTGGTGCAATACTGCGATGAAGGCGGCACTCCGCACCACCACTGGATAAACACGGAAGATGTCATGGCGATGGCCTATGACACGCCGGTTCCGGGCTATGGCCTCGACACCGTCAACAATATGCGCCTGTGGTCGGCCAAGGCTTCGCGCGATTTCGACCTCAAGCATTTCAATGAGGGCAACTACATCAAGGCGGTGGAAGACAAGAACGAATCGGAAAACCTGTCCAAGGTGCTCTACCCCGACGACACCACCGATATGGGCAAGGAACTGCGCCTCAAGCAGCAGTATTTCTTCGTCAGCGCTTCGCTGCAGGATATTCTTTACCGCTTCCGCAAACACCATGAAACCTTCGACAAGCTGCCGGACAAGGTGGCGATCCAGCTCAACGACACCCACCCCTCCATCGCGATCCCGGAACTGATGCGCCTGTTGCTCGACATACACCATCTGGAATGGGAGCACGCCTGGGATATCACCACCCGCACCTTTGCCTATACCAACCACACGCTGATGCCGGAAGCGCTGGAAACCTGGGCGGTGTCCCTGTTTGAGTCGGTGCTGCCGCGCCATCTGCAAATCATTTATGAAATCAACCAGCGCTTTCTGCAGGGGGTCATGCACCGTTTCCCCGGCGACAACGAACTGCTCAAACGCATGTCCATCATCGACGAAACGCATGGCCGCCGCGTGCGCATGGCATATCTGGCCATCGTCGGCAGCCATCATGTCAACGGCGTGGCACGGCTTCATTCCGAACTGATGAGAACCACCATCTTCGCCGACTTCGACCGCTATTTCCCGGGCAAACTCACCAACATCACCAACGGCATCACCCCGCGCCTGTGGCTGAATCAGGCCAATCCGGGACTGGCCGGCCTGATCACCAGCCGCATTGGCAAGGATTGGATCACCGATCTGTCGCATCTGCGGCAGTTATCCAAACTGGCCGACGACCACTCCTTCCAGACCGAATTCCGCGCCGTGAAACGCGCCAACAAGGAGCGCCTGGCCGAGCTGGTAATGGACAGGCTGGCTCTCGAAATCAACCCGGACAGCCTGTTCGATGTGCAGGTCAAACGTATCCACGAATACAAGCGCCAGCTGCTCAACCTGCTCCATGTCGTCACGCTGTATAACCGCATCCGCTCCAACCCATCGATCGATGTCGTGCCGCGCACCGTGATCATTGCCGGCAAGGCGGCGCCCGGCTACGCTACCGCCAAGCTCATCATCAAGCTCGCCAATAGCGTGGCGGATATCGTCAACAACGATCCGGCCGTGCGCGGTTTGCTGAAACTGGTGTTCATCCCGAATTACGATGTATCCACCGCCAGCATCATCATTCCCGCGGCAGACCTCTCGCAACAAATCTCCACGGCGGGTACCGAGGCATCCGGCACCGGCAACATGAAACTCGCCCTCAACGGCGCACTGACCATCGGCACGCTAGACGGGGCCAACATTGAAATAATGGAGGAAGTAGGCAAAGACAACATCTTCATCTTCGGGCTTGACGCACGGGAAGTCGCCGCATTGAAAGGCTCCGGATACAACCCGTGGGACTATTACCACGCCAATGCCGAACTGAAACGGACGCTGGACATGATCGCCTCGGGTTACTTCTCGCCCGAACAGGCCGACCGCTTCCAGCCCCTCGTCAATAACCTCACCCACGGCGGGGACCATTACCTGCTGCTGGCCGACTATGCCGCCTATGTTGCCGCGCAGGAGCGGGTGGAAGCGCTATACCGCGACCAGCAACAATGGATGCGTTGCGCCATTCTCAATGTTGCCGGCATGGGAAAATTTTCCAGCGACCGCGCGATCGGTGAATATGCCGAAAAAATCTGGGGTGCGAAACCGGTGCTTAAATAGTGCAGTTTGGTTATGGCCAGCAAGGGGGGGCAGTAGTCTGAGAGTCGCCTCTGGTGCCCGGGACCGGAATTGAACCGGTACGGCCTTTTCAAGCCGACGGATTTTAAGTCCGTTGTGTCTACCAATTTCACCACCCGGGCGGGTATTTGGAGGCGAGACCCAGAATCGAACTGGGATAGGCGGATTTGCAATCCGCTGCATAACCATTTTGCTATCTCGCCGTAGCGCAAATCTACAGCTTGAAATGATTGAGGGAAAGCCAGAATGCTTTCCCTCAGATTTGGAGCGGGAGAAGAGTCTCGAACTCTCGACCTCAACCTTGGCAAGGTTGCGCTCTACCAACTGAGCTACTCCCGCGTAACGAGTTGCGCATTATAGGGATATTCAAATGCCTGTCAATAATCTTGCCGAAATTTTACTGTTAAATTATTTGCAATCCGAATAAACGCATGAAATTCTCCGTGGTGCGCTGCCCCACTTCGCTGACATCAATGCCGCGCAACAGGGCGATCTCCTCGGCAACATGTTTCACATACGCCGGCTGGTTAAGCTTGCCGCGAAATGGCACCGGTGCCAGATAGGGCGCATCGGTCTCGATCAGGATGCGCTCCAGCGGCACGCGCTGCGCGACCTCCTTGATCTGCTTGGCGCTCTTGAAGGTGACGATACCGGAGAAGGAGATGTAGAAACCCATCGCCAGCGCGGCCTCGGCCACTTCCCAGGTTTCGGTGAAGCAGTGCATCACCCCGCCTGCTTCGGCGGCATTCTCCTCCGCCATGATGCGTAATGTGTCCGCCGCCGCCTCGCGGGTGTGGATGATGAGCGGCTTGCCGCATTCGCGCGCGGCGCGGATATGGTTGCGGAAACGCGTGCGCTGCCATTCCAGATCGCCCTTCAGCCGAAAATAATCCAGGCCGGTTTCGCCGATCGCGATCACCCTGGGATGCTGCGCCAGCTCGACCAGGCGGGCGGCATCGGGATCTTCTACCCCTTCGTAATCGGGATGCACCCCCACCGAGGCATAGATATTCGGATGCTGTTCGGCCAGCGCCAGCACCTGCGGAAAACCCGCCAGGTTGACCGAGACGCACAGCGCGGCGGCCACGTCGTTCTGGCGCATTTGCGCCAGCACATCGTCGATGTTTGCGGTCAGTTCGGGGAAGTTGAGATGGCAGTGTGAATCGACAAATGGCATGATTATCCTGAAAAAATTATTTCACCACGAAGAACACGGAGATCACGAAGGTTTTTCATTTGGCATCCACTGGATTTTCTGTGCAGCCCATCGTTCTTCTTCGCGTTCTTCGCGTTCTTCGTGGCCTTCGTGGCCTTCGTGGCCTTCGTGGTTACAAAAGGTTATTCAAGCATGAGCTGGCGATAGGAGAACAGCAGCGACTCCAGGAACAGCTTGGGGTTGAGCGTATGCCGCGCTTCGCGTTTCGCGCCTTGCAGGTAGCCTTGCAGCCGCGCCAAGGTTAATGGCGCGATGGACTCGACCAGCTTTCTGATGGCGGCCTCTTCGCCGGGATGGTAGCGCAGCTTGCCCGCCAGCTTCATCGCGCTCAGGTCGTAGCTCCATTGTTGCAGCCATTGCACGACCACGACCTGCTCGGTTTTCTGCAACGCCTCCGCCAGCGCGAACACGTCCAGCGCGGC
>JAUYGW010000200.1 GCA_030690245.1 Gallionella sp.
CGGCGACATGCTGCGTGCCGCCGTCAAGGCCGGAACGCCGCTGGGCCTGCAGGCCAAGGCGGTGATGGAGTCGGGTGCGCTCGTCAGCGACGACCTGATCATCAACCTGGTGAAAGAACGCATTGCGCAAGCCGACTGCAGTGGCGGCTTCCTGTTCGACGGCTTCCCGCGCACCATTCCGCAGGCGCAGGCGATGAAGGACGCCGGCATCCAGATCGACTATGTGGTGGAAATTGACGTGGCCGACAGCAATATCGTCAAACGCATGAGCGGACGCCGCGTGCATCTGGCTTCCGGGCGCACCTACCATGTGGTGTTCAACCCGCCGAAAATTGCCGGCAAGGACGACGCCACCGGTGAAGACCTGGTGCAGCGCCCGGACGATGCGGAAGACACCGTGCTCAAGCGCCTTCACATTTA
The DNA here is from genome assembly GCA_030690245.1 of Gallionella sp. Classification (GTDB taxonomy): domain Bacteria; phylum Pseudomonadota; class Gammaproteobacteria; order Burkholderiales; family Gallionellaceae; genus Gallionella. The sequence goes on from JAUYGW010000200.1 coordinate 421, forward strand.
CCACAACCAGACCAAACCGCTGATCGACTACTACAGTGCTTTGGCTAAATCCGGCGATGAGAAGGTGCCGAAATGCGTGAAAATCCCGGGCGTGGGCAGCGTAGAAAATATCCGCGACCAGATCTTCGCGGTATTGGGCGGCAAATGATCGTGGCCGATAAGCCAGTGCTCACCCTGAAAGACGCCAAGCGCATCGCCGCCGCAGCCGATGCCGAAGCGCAACGCAACGGCTGGCGCGTGGTCATCGCCGTGGTGGATGACGGCGGGCATCTGCTCTATCTGCAACGCAGCCACGACACCCAGTTTGGCAGCGTGGAAACGGCGATAAAAAAAGCCCATGCCGCCGTCGCGTTCCAGCGCCCCACCAAGGCTTCTGAAGATGCCGTGCTGGGCGGGCGGCTGATCCACCTCTCCCTGCCCGGCGTAATTCCTGCCGAAGGCGGTGTCCCGCTGGAAATCGATGGCATCATCGTGGGTGGCCTGGGTATCAGCGGCGTGCGCTCGTCCCAGGACGGGCAAATCGCAGCGGCGGGGGTAGCCGCGCTGCCGAATGGCTAGCGATACTGTGTCGACGACGCACCGCTCCGTCGACACCCAAGCAAAATTCCGCTGCGTAACCCAATAAAAATGACAGCCTTCTCCCATCACTCCGGAGGCCGGGCGATGCTGAGTCGCTTTCGCTTTCCAACAAACGGGAAATGTGAAAGAATCCGCGCATTGAAATTAACCGAATAGAGTGGCAAATGATCGACCGAGACGGCTACCGCCCGAATGTCGGCATCATTATCACGAATGACAGCAATCAGGTGTTCTGGGGCAAGCGGGTGCGGCAGCACGCGTGGCAGTTTCCACAAGGCGGCATCCAGCATGGCGAGACCCCGGAGCAGGCGATGTACCGCGAGTTGCACGAAGAAGTCGGCTTGATGCCGGAACATGTGAAAATACTCGGGCGCACCCGTGAATGGATGCGTTACGAGGTTCCGCAGAGCTGGAGCAAGCGCGGATCGCGCGGTGGTTATCGCGGGCAAAAACAGATCTGGTTTTTGCTGCGCTTGGTCGGTCGTGACTGCGATGTCTGCCTGCGTGTCAGTTCGCATCCCGAATTTGATGCGTGGCGTTGGAACGATTACTGGCTGGATATTGGCGCCGTAATCGAGTTTAAGCGTGAAGTTTATACGAAGGCGCTCAACGAGCTGGTTCGTTATCTTCCCGCGCCCAATAAATAACGCGGCATGCTTTGTAACAGAGCATGCCTAATTTTAACTGTTAAGGTGAAACCCATGAGTCGATTGTTGCGGCATGCCGCGCTGGTTGTGTTGTTGTCTGCGGTTGCAGGCTGTTCCACCGTCAAGGATGCCAAGGATTCGGTCAACGGCTGGTTTAATGGCGGCGACAGCACGCTCAGCACCACCGGAAAAAAAACTGCCGGCAGTTCCGGGCCCTTGCTCAAATATGCCGCCACATTGCGCGTCAACAAGTATGTTGATCAGCGCAAGCAGGGCAACCCCCGCCTGCTGGGAATAACCACACAGCGCGTCCGTGGCGTGGATGGCGACCAGTTGCTGATCGACCAGGAAATCGCGAACATCGTCACGGTGGCGATCAAAAAAAGGTTCGATGGGGAAGGCTATGAGGTGCTGGAGGGCAGCAGCGCCAGCAATGCGTTGTTCGAAGTGTCCGGTGTCATCAAGGACTTGACCCTGAACGTCAAGGAACGCGATGAAATCAACATTGCGATTGAGACCACATTAAAAGAAGTAGCTACCGGCAAGGTGGTGTGGTCGGGCTTGGTAATGGAAAAAAACGATCGTTTCGCCGGTGTTTCCGGCAACAACAAGGATGATGTGATCGCCTATCTGAACAAGGAATTGCGTATCGCCAGCAACAAGACCGTGGAGGCGATCAGCGCGTCGCTGATGGCGTCGCAACCGGAGTTGTTCAACCTGACAGCCGGCACCAAGCCGATTCCCGGCGTGACGGTTTACGTCGCTCCTACTGCCGCCAAAGCTGCACCGGAGCAAACTGCGGCGCCGGGTTATGGCGCGCAACCGGGTGCCGTCGCTCCTCCACCTGCCTACATGCCGCGTGCCAGCGCCATGGCAGGACTGTTGCTGGTGAATACCAACCCGCAGCGCGCGAAGGTGTATCTGGACGGGGTGTATTACGGGCTGTCTCCGCTACGTCTGGAAATGGAGCCCGGCGTGCATGCGATCAGCGTGAAGCTGGAAGGCTACAAAATGGTCACCGAAAAAGTGTCGGTGCGCAAGGGCGACAATACCGAAATGGAATTGAACCTGGACCGTTGATTTTGTAATGCACTAAAACAAAAGCCCGCTACTGCGGGCTTTTTTATTTCATCCTGAAAAACGCAGATCAGCCACGGATTAACACGGATATTCACTGACAATCGGCGGATTGCAGCAGGGAGAAGACTCCCCCTGAAGGCAACTCCAACATTTTCATTACCATTGGTTTAATCGGTGTTTATCCGTGCCTATCCGTGGCTGACTGCTTTTTCCGGGGTCAATGCTTGCCTGTGCTGCCGAATCCGCCGCTGCCGCGCTCGCTCAACGGGAATTCCTCCACGATATTAAACTTCGCCTGCATGATCGGCACAATCACCAGTTGCGCCATGCGCTCCATCGGCATCAGCGTGAAGGGTATCTGGCTGCGGTTCCACAGCGAGACGAAAATCTGCCCCTGATAATCCGAATCGATCAGTCCGACCAGGTTGCCGAGCACGATGCCGTGTTTATGCCCCAGGCCGGAGCGCGGCAGGATCATCGCGGCATAGCCCGGATCGTTCAGGTGAATGGCGATACCGCTGGGGATGAGTTCGCACTGCTTGGGCTGAATCACCATGTTGTGATCGATGCACGCGCGCAAATCGATCCCAGCCGAACCGGTGGTCGCATAGCCGGGCATGCTTTCATGCAGGCGAGGGTCGAGAATTTTGACATCCACGGAGATATGTTTTGTTGGGGCGACATGTTTCATTTGCTTGCTCCTTCATAGCGTTGCGCAATATGTTGCATCAATAACCTTGCCAGCGTGAGTTTGTCGGCGCGCGGCAAGACGTGGCTGCCGCTGTCATCGAACAGAACCAGTTCGTTGTCGTCGCTGCCGATGGCCTGTTGCGCGAGGTTGCCCACCAGCAACGGCACATTCTTTACGCAACGTTTTTGCTCGGCGTGCTTTGCGAGATCCTCGCTCTCGGCGGCAAAACCCACGCAGAACGGCGGCTTCGGCAGGCCGGCGACATACGCCAGGATATCCGGATTGGGCACCAGCTCAAGTGTGAGCGTAGCCGCGCTTTTCTTGATTTTCTGTTCGCTCGGTTGCGCGACGCGGTAATCGGCCACCGCCGCCACGCCGATGAAAATATCGCAATCGCCAACCTGCTGTTGCACCACCTCGAACATCTGCGCGGCGCTCACCACATCCACGCCTTGCGCGCCATGCGGTTTGGCGAGTGCCGTCGGACCAGACACCAGCACTACTTCCGCACCCTGTTCCAGCGCGGCCCGCGCAATCGCATAGCCCATCTTGCCGGAACTGCGGTTGGTGATGCCGCGCACCGCATCAATCACCTCATAGGTCGGCCCGGCGGTAATCAGGATTTTCCTGCCGAGGAATCGCCTGGGTTGGAAAAATGCCGCAATGTCCTGCGCCAGCCGCTCCGCCTCCAGCATCCGCCCCATGCCTTCCTCACCGCAGGCCTGCATCCCGCAGTCCGGGCCGAGCACCCGCACGCCGTCGGCAAGCAGCTGCGCGATGTTGCGCTGCGTCGCGGCGTTCTGCCACATTTCGCGGTTCATCGCCGGGGCGACGATCAGCGGGCAGTTACGCGCCAGGCATAATGTGGAAAGCAAATCGTCCGCCAAACCATGCGCCAGCTTGGCGATGAAATCGGCCGTCGCAGGCGCGATCACGATCGCATCGGCGGCCCGGCTCAGGTTGATATGCGCCATGCCGTTCGGCGCGCTCGCATCCCATTGGTCGGTGAACACCGGTTTGCCGGATAACCCCTGCATGGTGGTCGGCGTGATGAAATGGCCAGCCGCCTCTGTCATCGCGACCTGCACCTCCATGCCTTGCTTCATCAGCAGGCGCAGCAACTCCGCCGCCTTGTAGGCCGCGATGCCGCCGGTGATGCCGAGCAGGATGCGTTTTACCGATTGTTGTTCCATAATGCCGCGCATCTTACAAGAAAGTGAGACGGTTATGGCAATCACCGATTGGCCTGAATTTGAGCGACCCCGAGAGAAGTTGCTGCAGAAAGGCGCGGCCTCATTATCCGATGCCGAGGTGCTGGCGATCTTTTTACGCACCGGTGTGACC
>JAUYGW010000205.1 GCA_030690245.1 Gallionella sp.
GATGGATCGCGGTTGCCACGTCACTGGCTTGCGCTTCTTGCTCCAGATGGGGCACGACTGCAACAAACCGGTCCGCCCCAAGCCGCGCAATAAAATTGCCCCCTCCAAATGCCATACGCAAGCGGTCGGCAGCAACGAGAAGCACCATATCCCCCGCTAATACGCCAAGCGTGTTCGTGATTTGCCGGAAGCGGTTAAGGTCAATCAGAAAAACGGCGAACGAATGATCATGCTCCGGGCGAAGCGTCATCGACCTGATATGCTCGAATAAATACTCGCAGTTTGGCAGCCCTGTCAAACCGTCAAAATGCGATACGCGGTAAAAATCCTCCCGCATCGCCTTCAGGTCAGCCTGCATCGCAGCCTGCTGCAATTCTCGTTCAACTGCTGGCGCCAGCCTGGATAAATTATCTTTGTGAATAAAATCTCTTGCCCCATGGCGCATCGCCTCGATCGCTATTTCATCGGTGATAAGCCCGGAGACGATGACAAATGGCGTGTTTTTGGCTGTCTTCGACACGATATGCAAAGCCGACATCGAATCCAGTGCGGGCAGATTGTGGTCGCAAATCACCACATCCCAAGATTCTAGTTCCAGTGCGGCCTTGAGCATTTCTGCTGTCTCGACGCGCTGATGCACAACCGAAAATCCGCCTTCGGCCAATTTGTTATGGATAAGCTCGAAATCATCTTCGGAATCCTCAACCGCCAAAACCTTCAGTATTTTTCCCATCGCATTCATGATCGGCTCCCTGAGTTATTCCAAACCAGGCAAGCAGGTAATTTTTTGCTCGCGCACTCGTCTGGTTTTCGTATTTTGCAGGTCGGGTTTTAACCCGACTAATTAACGATGTCGGGTTAACACCCGACCTACAAAACCCTCTCCGTGTTATCTGTTCAACCCGGCGATCGCCCCGGCGATCGCGCCGAGTGGCAGGGTTTTGATCACCGCACCCCGCTTGAGCGCCTCCTTAGGCATGCCATACACCACGCAAGTCTGCTCATCCTGCCCGATGGTCAGCGCCCCTTCATTGCGCATTTCCAGTAACCCCGCCGCGCCGTCGTCACCCATGCCGGTCATGATGATGCCCAGCGCATTTTTTCCGGCGACTTTGGAAACGGAACGGAACAGCACATCCACCGAAGGCCTATGCCGGCTCACCGGCGGACCGTCCACAATCTCGACGTGATATTGCGCGCCGTTGCGTTTCAGCAGCATGTGCCTCCCGCCCGGCGCAATCAGCGCCAGGCCGGGCAGCACCCGGTCGCTGTTTTTGGCTTCACGCACCTCGATCTGGCACAAGTCATTGAGGCGCGCCGCGAATGCACCGGTAAATTTTTCCGGCATGTGCTGCACGATGACGATACCGGGGCAGACTCTGGGCAAGGCCGTAAGCACTGTTTCCAATGCCTGCGTGCCGCCGGTGGAAGTGCCGATGGCAACCACGCGATCGGTGGTTTCCGCCATCGCGTGCGAGGTGTGCGTGGCGGCGGAAAGAATCGCATCGGCAGACAATTTTGGCGGTGGCGGAGACAGGGCAACCGCAACCACTGATGCCCTCGGCACCAGCTTGCGAGGATTGGCATGCGCCGCAGCCTTGACTGTGCTGACCAAATCTTCCGATGAATCTTGCAGAAACTGTTTCAACCCCATCTTGGGTTTGGTGATGATGCTGAACGCGCCGGCCTCCAATGCCTGCATGGTGGTCGCTGCGCCCTTGTCGGTCAGCGTGGAGCAGATCACCACCGGCGTCGGGCGTTCGGCCATGATCTTTTTCAGGAAAGTGATGCCGTCCATGCGCGGCATTTCCACATCCAGCACGATCACGTCCGGCCACTGCGCGCGCATCCGCTCCATCGCGAATACCGGATCGGAAGCCGCGCCGATCACCTCGATGGACGGGTCTTCCGCCAGTGCGGCGGACAACACCTGGCGCACCACGGCGGAATCATCGACGATCAATACTTTTATTGTGGACATAACGTTCTTTTCTTGTTGTCGCCAGTCCCTTTTTCACCTGGCGCGGGAGGTTGATGGCGCACCCAGACATGACCGCTCCAGATGTCGAAAAATATATTGCGGTGGCCGACTCCGCCGAGATGTTCGGCGCAGGATGAGAAGCCATGCCGCTTCATCAAAGAGCGCGCCATCTCGACGTTTTTCGCGCCCACATGATCCTCGCTGACCGCCTGATGCGCGGAAAACATATGCCCGCCGCCGAACAGCTTGACCTGATACTCACCCGGCGATGTGCCGGCTTTCCTGATCTCGCCCAGCATCAATTCCAGCGCCTCGTCCGCATAGCGCCCATCCGGCGCGCCGCGTTTTCCGGCGGGATGCTTCGGCAACATGTAGTGGCACATCCCCCCCACCAGCAGGCCGGGATGCCACATCGTAACGGCCACGCATGAGCCCAGCAAAGTGCGGATGCGCGTATCGCGCTCGCCGAAATACACCTCGCCCGGTTGCAGGAAAATCTCGATGGCATGCGCCGGCTTATGCATCAGGTTTTTTCATCCTAAAAACCTCACTTCACCACGAAGGACACGAAGGACACGAAGATCACGAAGAATTCCCATGGGGTTACGTGATATTGGATACTTACCAAAAAGGTAACATCCATTTTTAAAACAAAGCGTTGTTCTACTTCGCAGCCTTCGTGCTCTTCGTGGTTTAGCTACTGAATGAAGGTTCATTCCGGTTTACGGTATACGGCCGGCACCACCAGCCGCACATCATCGGTCACGCCATTCAGGCTTTCGGAATGGCCAACCAGAAAATACCCGCCGGGGCGCAGCAGCGGCAGCAGCCGCGATACCACCTGGCGCTTGGTTTCCTGGTCGAAATAGATCATCACGTTGCGCAGAAAAATTACATCGAACTCGCCCAGCCTGGCCGGCGCTTCGGTCAGGTTGTGCTGCATGAAGCTCACCCGGTCGCGCAAAAATTGCTCGATCAGCATCGTGCCGTGATGATCGCCGACGCCCTTGAGGCAGTAACGGTTCAAATAATTTTTGGGGATTTCCGGAATGCGTTCGGCGGGGTACAGCCCTTTGCGCGCCTTCTCCAGAATTTGCGTGCTGATGTCGGAGGCCACCACTTCCCATGGCTCTTTCCCCAGCATCTCGTCCAGCATCATCGCGATGCTGTAGGGTTCTTCCCCGCTGGAACAGGCCGCACTCCAGATGCGCAGCCCCCGCCCGGCCTTGCGTGCAGGAATAACGCGATTGCGCAGGAAATCGAAATGTTTCGGCTCGCGGAAAAAGTGCGTCTCGTTGGTGGTCAGCGAATCCACCGCCACCTGCAATTCCGCCTTGCCATGCGGCGACATAATGAAGCGGAAATAGTCGCCATAACTCGCGAAATTGTGATGCCTCAACCGTTTTGCCAAACGGCTGGAAACCAGTTGCTTCTTGGCCGGGGACATGGTGATTCCCGCAATGCGGTAAATCATGTCGCGGAATTGCGAGAATTCCTGATCGTGCAGCACGGCATTGGAAACAGCCGGACTCCCGCTATGCCTGTGTGCTGGACTCCGATGACCCGTTGTATTGTGCATTTTTTCCTCTACCGAACACTCGTTCTCAATCCGAGTTAACGCCATCAGCATGCCGGATCGGCAAGAAACAAAATATCAGGCGGCCTTTAATATCCCCGTAGGAAACAAATTCGATAGCAAATAGGATGATTCCTACAGGTTTCTGACTTGCTCACTCTGCCCCCGGCGAACGTTGAACCAAAATTATCCATTGGCTGAAAAAGTGTTTTTTTATAGATCAGCGATGCGTCTGATAACACGTCATGATTTAAAGCCAAGAAAACCTAGGCCACCAATCATTAGAAGGCCACTTCAAGCCGCATACCGGCCACCCATGCATCCCGC
>JAUYGW010000216.1 GCA_030690245.1 Gallionella sp.
ACTACCGACGTGGACAACTGGCCGGCCGACGCGAATGGCGTGCAGGGACCGGAGCTGATGGAGCGCTTTCTAAAGCATGCCGAGCGTTTCAACACGCAGATCATCTTCGACCACATCCACACCGCCAGGCTGCAACAGAAGCCGTTCCTGCTGACCGGCGATGCGGGCAGCTACACCTGCGACGCTTTGATCATCTGTACCGGCGCGTCGGCGCAATACCTCGGCCTGCCTTCCGAGGAAGCCTTCATGGGGCGCGGCGTGTCCGGCTGCGCGACCTGCGACGGGTTCTTCTACCGTGGCCAGGAAGTCGCGGTGATCGGCGGCGGCAACACAGCAGTGGAAGAAGCGCTGTACCTGTCCAACATCACCACCCGCGTCACGCTGGTGCACCGCCGCGACACCTTCCGCGCCGAACGCATCATGATCGACCACCTGATGGAAAAAGTGAAGGAAGGCAAGATCGTCCTGCAACTGAACAGCACGCTCGACGAAGTGCTCGGCGACGCCAGCGGCGTGACCGGCATGCGCGTCAAAAACGTGCAGTCCGGCGAAAAGCAGGACATCGCGGTGAATGGCGTGTTCATCGCCATCGGCCACAAGCCGAACACCGACATTTTCACCGGCCAACTGGAGATGGACAACGGCTACATCCGCACGCACGGCGGCCAGCAGGGCAACGCCACGGCAACCAGCATCTCCGGCATATTCGCGGCGGGCGACGTGCAGGACCAGATCTACCGCCAGGCCTGCACCAGCGCGGCGACCGGCTGCATGGCGGCGCTAGATGCGGACAAGTATCTCGCCGCGCTCGGCAAAATCTGAAAAAACCTCTACACAACTATTGCGCTCACTGATACGGCGTTGAAAAACACCTCAAAATCCTCATTTGCCATTTGCAAACTCCGGTTTCTCGGTATTTTCCGCCTTGTCTCAGTTTCGCTCATGACGTTGTGAAGAGGTTTTTAATTCCGCCACAAGCCCCCCCGGACGATGCCGCGCTGTTCCGCGCGGCAGTCGGCGCAGTGAAGCCGCTGCCGGAGCAGAACCGCATCGAGCCGCAAAAGCCGCCGCGCAGACCCTTGATGCGCGCTCCCGCCCCGCCTCCCGCGATTCCCGACACGCTGTCCGACGGGTACCAGACCATAAGTTCTTCGGGTTTCGCCGCCGGGAATGCGCCGGACGAATTCCTGCGCAACGGTCTGCCGCGCATGACCCCGCACAAAATGCGGCGCGGCTACTGGCCGGTGCAGGACAGCCTCGACCTGCACGGCAACACCGGCGACGCGGCGCGCAGACTGTTGCAGGAATTCTTGCACGAGGCGGCGCAGCGCGGACTGCGCTGCGTGCTGGTGATCCACGGCAAGGGCATGAACAGCCGGGGCGGCGAAGCGGTGTTGCGCAGGCTCACACGCCACTGGCTGACGCAGCGCCCGGATGTGCTGGCCTATTGTGATGCACCGCCCAGAGACGGCGGCAGCGGTGCGGTGCTGGTGTTGTTGAAAACTATATGATTTATCCTGTAAAACGCAGTTAAGTGGCTGGTAGGTGCGAATTCATTCGCACATAATCTCTTGTTCGTACGAATGAATTCGCACCTACACAGCCCGCAAAACGCTTTTTCCACCGGAAGACCCGATGGCAAGGAATTACGCCAAATCCTTGTCCACCCGTTCGTTGATGCGGTCCAGCAGCGGGCGCATTTGGCTTACGACGCCCCTGATCTGCTCGATGCTCGCGCCATCCTTGCTGTATTCTTGCAGCGCCTCGCACAGCTTGGCAAACCCCGTAGCGCCCGCCATCCTGGCTGGTGATTTGATGTGATGCCCCAATGCGTCCAATTCCGCCCGGTCTTTGCGCTCCAGCGCCGCTTCGACTTTGGCCATGTCTTGCCGGGCTGAAGCCAGAAATTTGAGGGCAAATTCACGCATCTTCAATTTATTGCCTCCAACCAGTTCGGCCAGCAGCGCGAGATCAATGATGCCGGGATCATCCCCCCGCGTTGCCCTGACCGCCGATGCGGCAGGCGTGCCGGAAACCGGCCGCGCCCGCCCCGCCAGACATCCGGCGATCACGGCGTAGAACGCATAAGGCTTGAACGGTTTGCCGATGAAATCATTCATGCCGGCTGCAAGGCAGCGCTGGCGATCCTCGCCGGATACGTTTGCAGTCATCGCAATCACCGGAATTCCCGCCAGGGCAGGGTTGGCGCGGATCAGCCTGGTAGCCTCAAATCCGTCCATCACGGGCATTTGTATGTCCATCAGCACGCAGTCGAAACGACCGTTGCTCAACAAGTCGATCGCCTCTTTCCCGTTTTGGGCGGCGCACACGGTGGCGCCGGCATTTTCAAGAAATTCGGTCGCCACCTGCTGATTGAAGAGGTTGTTTTCCGCCAGAAGAATACGTGCGCCGCTGATCGACGCCAGCATTGCCGGCGGCACATCCGCTCCATTTTTAGTCTCTGCCCCGCAAGACCACCAGGCCTTGTCGAGCCGCGCGCTGAACCAGAAAATGCTGCCCTGTCCCGGGGCGCTCTCCACCCCGACTTCGCCGTGCATCATTTCCGCCAATTGCTTGCAGATGGCGAGCCCGAGGCCTGTGCCGCCATAGCGCCGCGTGGAGGAAGCGTCAAGCTGCTGAAACGGCTGGAACAGTTTGGCCTGCTCCGCCTCGCTGATGCCGATGCCGCTATCCTGCACTTCAAAACGCACCCGACAGCTTGTTTCGTTCTCGTCGATTTTTTTGGCGCGAATGGCAATCCTGCCCTTCTCGGTGAACTTGATCGCGTTGTCGGCGTAATTGACCAGCACCTGAACCAGCCGCAGCGGATCGCCGCGCAGGCTGGTGCAAAGGCTGGCATCGGCGCCAAAAACAAGCTCCAGCCCTTTTGCCGCAGCCTTTCCGGCGACCAGGTTGTTGACGCTCTCCAGCACCCGGCCCAGGTCGAAATCAACCGTATCGATCTTCAGCCTTCCGGCATCCAGCCTGGAAAAATCGAGAACATCGTCAATGATGCCGAGCAGATGCTCGCCCGAGGTTTGGATTTTATTGAGATAGTCGCGATTTTTGGGATCGGCCTCGAGCTTCAGCGCCAGGTGCGCCATGCCGAGGATGCTGTTCATCGGCGTGCGTATCTCGTGGCTCATGTTGGCGAGGAACTCGCTCTTGATGCAATTGGCCGATTCCGCCAATTGCTTGGCATGCACGAGTTCCCGGGTGCGCTGCGCGACGCGTTCTTCCAGGTGTTCATTCAGCTCGCGCAGTTCGCGTTCCGCGCGTTTGTGTTCGGTAATGTCGCGCAGGAAAGCAAAAAACAACTGCGACTCCGGCATATACCTGGCGGACACTTCAACATCGATTTCCTGCCCGTCCTTGCGGCGGTGGCGCGTTTCAAACCGGTCGTAGCCCTGCGCGATAATTTTTGCGCCATGCGCGGCGACTTCTTCTGCGGACTTTTCATTAACCTCGAGTTGGCTGATGTGCATGTTCAGCAATTCATCCACCGTATAGCCGGACATTTTTGCATAGGCCTCGTTGGCTCCGCGCAAATTACCCGCCATATCGACCATCCAGAAACCGTTCAGCGCCGTGTCGATGACCAGCTTGTGCAGCTTCAACACCTCATCGGCCTGCTTGCGCTCGGTGATATCCACCGACACGCCGATCAGGTACAGCGGCTTGCCCGCTTCATCGAAAACCGGCTTCTTGTACGTGTGCACGATCCGGTTTTTTTTCAATGCCGCATTCCAAACGGTTTCCTCGAAATCGACCGGCTGCCGGTTGGCAAACACCTCCCGATCCTTGTCCAGGAAAAGCGCCATCTGGTCGGGCGGGAAGAGCTGGCTGGCATCCGTACCGCGCAACTCGGAAAAAGACAGGCCCCATTGCTCTTCGCAGGCCCGGTTCATCAGGGTGATCCTGCTGTCGGGATCCTTGATGAACAGCTCCACCGGAATCATGTCGATGATTTCCCGCAGGCGCGCCTCGTTCGTTCGCAATGCGTCCTCTGCTTGCATTTGTCTGGTGACATCGCGCGCGGATGCGTAAAGCAACTTCTTGTCAACGCACGGTGTCGCCACCCATTCCAGCCGCTTGTAGCTGCCATCCTTGCAGCGATAGCGGTTGATAAACTGGATGGTCGCCTGGCCGGCTATCTGCCGCGCCACTTCCCTCATCGTCACGTCCCTGTCATCGGGATGGATGAAGTCGAGAAATGGGGTAGAGAGAATTTCCTGCTCGGTATATCCGAGCGTCGCTTGCCATGCGCGGTTGATTTTCTTGAAATGCCCGTCAGTTGACGCAATACACACCATATCCGGAACCAGATCGAAGAACCTTTGCAATTCCTCTTCGGCCTGCGCCGGAGATTGGCCAGATATCTCCGTCTCATGCATCTCCGTCCCAGACTCCTCCGTCAGAGGCAGGTGTTCATGTACCTTCTTGCTCATAATAAAAACCCCAGCAGGTTCTTTCGATTGTTGTCGGATGGCTCCGCGTGCCGAATGATGGCACGCTAACACAAACAGCTTATATTTTTCCGGGATGCACCATCTCCGCCGCCTGCACCCATAGCTCGAAGTCGGCTTCCGTGACATAGCCCAGCGCCAATGCCGCCTGCTTCAGCGTGCTGCCATCGCGGTGCGCGCGCTTGGCGATTTCGGCGGCATGATCGTAACCGATATGCGGAGCCAGCGCAGTCACCAGCATCAGCGAGCGTTCCATCTGCTCCGCGATGCGCTCGCGGTTGGCCCCGATGCCGCGCACGCAATATTCCTCGAAGCTTGCCATGCCGTCGGCGAGCAGGCGCACGCTTTGCAGGAAATTGTGCGCGATCAGCGGCCGGAACACATTCAGTTCGAAATTGCCGGATGCGCCGCCGATGGTGATCGCGACATCGTTGCCGAACACCTGGCAGCACAGCATGGTCAGCGCCTCGCACTGGGTCGGATTCACCTTGCCCGGCATGATCGAGCTGCCCGGCTCGTTCTCCGGGATGCTGATCTCGCCCAGTCCGGAGCGCGGGCCGGAGGCCAGCCAGCGCACGTCGTTGGCGATCTTCATCAGCGCGGCGGCGAGCGTCTTGAGCGCGCCGTGCGCGGCGACCAGCTCGTCGTTCGCGGCCAGCGCGGCAAACTTGTTGGCCGCGCTGCCGAACGGCAGGCCGCTGCTGCGCGCCAGTTCGGCGGCGACGCGCCCGCCGAATTCGGCATGGGTATTCAGCCCGGTGCCGACGGCGGTGCCGCCGACGGCCAACTGGTGCAGCGGCGTCAGCGTCGCGAGGATCGCCGCTTCCGCGTGTTGCAGCTGTGCCGCATAACCGGAAAACTCCTGCCCCAGTGTCAGCGGCGTGGCGTCCTGCAGATGGGTGCGGCCGATCTTGACGATGCCGCCGAACGCGGCGGATTTTTTCTCCAGCGTCGCGCGCAGAATGCGCAGCGCCGGCAATAACTGGCGTGTGATGCCGCTGACTGCCGCGACATGCATCGCAGTAGGGAAGATGTCGTTGGACGACTGGCCGAGATTGACCTCGTCGTTGGGGTGCACCTTCGACACGTTACCGACGAAGCCGGCCGTTTGCACCCGCAAGGAGTAGGCCGGTGGGTGCCCGGCAGCTTTGCTGCCACCCTTTCGCTGCGGGAGAAGGTGCGATGCGGCCACTCCCGCACCAGACGGCTCCGCCGCACCGTGTTGTGGCCGCACCTTGCTATTTGGGAGCGCCGATGTCCCCGTCGGCACTGGAACACGGACGTCCCGTCCGCATGCGAGCGAGGACGCTCGCGCTCCCATCCGCGCGCCGCCGAGCAGTTCCGAGGCGCAGTTGGCGAGCACCTCGTTCATGTTCATGTTGCTCTGCGTGCCGGAACCGGTCTGCCATACCGACAGCACGAACTCACTGTCATGCTGGCCGGCCAGCACTTCGTCCGCCGCCTGCACAATGGCGCTGGCCTTTTCCTCGTTCAGCAACCCCAGGTCACGATTGACCAGCGCGCAGGCGCGTTTGACTTTGGCGAGCGCCAGAATAATTTCCTGCGGCATCCGCTCGGTCGAGATATGGAAGTATTGCAGCGAGCGCTGCGTCTGCGCACCCCACAACCGTTCCGCCGGGACTTCGATAGCGCCGAAGGAATCGCGTTCGGTTCTGCTGGTCATTGCCGTTCTCCCTGTGAAAAAGTCACTCTCCCGCAGGCGGGAGAGGGTTCCTGTTTTGAATCGCGTGATCCGGCAGCGCGGCCAGTTGCCGCCGCGTGTGCTCGTAGCCAATGGCGATAATTTCCTCGGCGCGGTCGAATTCCAGAAAGCGGATATGCCCCAGCGGCGGCTGGATGACCACATCCGGCCGATCCAGGCGCAGGCGGGTTTGGGTGATGTGCGTTTCCATGATGTTGATCGAGGCCAGCAGCACCTCAAAGATGCTGGGCAGCGGCTCCGCAGAAGCCCATTTCCTGAATTGCGCCGAGGCGGGATTATCCCCGGCGAGCAGTTTCTGCTTGATGTCCTTCATCGACAAGCGGTAGTCGCCCACCCAGCGCGAGAACATGCCGGGTGGGCTGTCTTCCGTGCTGCTGGTTTTTTCCGTGAACCGTAGCGGTTTCAGGTTCTTGCCGGCAACGATCTCGTGATTGAGGTCGACCGCGATCACGAGGTCGGCGCCCATCGCGCGGGCCGCGCTCACCGGCACCGGGTTGGTGATGCCGCCGTCCACCAGGATGCGCCCGTTGCTGCGCACCGGCGTGAAGATGCCGGGCACCGAAATGCTGGCGCGCACCGCCTCGATCACGTCGCCGCTGCGAATAACGACCTCCTCGCCGCTAACGATGTCCGTCGCCACGGCCGCGAAGAGGATCGGCAGCGCTTCGATGCTGTCGGCATGGATATGCGCGCGCACCAGTTCGCTGACCCTGGCGCCGTCGAGCAGGCCGGACTTGGGCAGCACGACATCGAAGAAGGAAGCCGTTTTTTTCCAGTCAAAGCCGAGGAAGGCGGCTTCCAGTTCGTCCAGCTTGCCGGCGGCATGGATCGCGCCGATCAGCGCCCCCATGCTGGTGCCCGCGATGCAGCCCACCTCGATGCCAGCGTCCTCGATAGCCCGGATCACGCCCAGGTGCGCGAGTCCGCGCGCCGAGCCGCTGCCCAGCGCCAGGCCGATTTTTGGGCGGTGATTGCTGTCGATTGTCTTACCCGTTATTGCAGTATTTTCCATTCCTGCCTTTCACCACTGTCCGCTTTACCAATCGGTTATTGCGCTACCAGCTCGCGCAGCACATACGGCAGTATCCCGCCGTGCCGGTAGTAGTCCACCTCGATCGGCGTGTCGATGCGCAGCAGCAACGGCACTTGCTGCGTGCTGCCGTCGCGGCGCGTGATGGTCAGCGTCACGTCCTGTTGCGGTTTCAAATTGTTGCCGATACCGCCGATATCGAAGCTTTCGTCGCCGGTTAGTTGCAGCGAGGCGGCGCTGTCGTCGCCCTTGAACTGCAACGGCAGCACGCCCATGCCGACCAGGTTGCTGCGGTGGATGCGCTCGTAGGATTTTGCGATCACCGCCTTCACGCCGAGCAGTTGCGTGCCTTTCGCCGCCCAGTCGCGGCTGGAGCCGGTGCCGTATTCCTCGCCCGCAAAAATCACCGTCGGCGTGCCGTCGGCGATGTGCTTCATCGCCGCGTCGTAGATTGCCATTTGCTCACCGTGGTACAGCGTATAGCCGCCTTCGACGCGGCTGCCGTCGGCCTTGGGCGGCAGCATCAGGTTTTTGATGCGCACGTTCGCGAAGGTGCCGCGCATCATCACCTCGTGGTTGCCGCGCCGCGCACCGTAGCTGTTGAAATCCTTCACTGCGACGCCCTTGTCTTGCAGATATTTGCCTGCGGGCGTGTCGGGCTTGAAGCTGCCCGCCGGGCTGATGTGGTCGGTGGTCACCGAATCGCCGAAGATGCAGAGCGCCCTTGCGTTGCGGATTCCTGAAATACCTCCGGCCTGCATGCTGAATTGTTCGAAGAACGGCGGGCGCGCGATATAGGTCGAATCGTCCCATTGGTACAGATTGCCGCTGCCGGACTGGATCGCGTTCCACAGCGGCAGGTCGCGGGTCAGGTCGGAATACAGCCTGCGGTACATCTCGGGATTGGCGGCGAATTTCATTACGGCCTGAATCTCTGCGCTGCTTGGCCAGATGTCTTTCAGATAGACCGGCTGGCCGTTCCTGCCGGTGCCGAGCGGCTCGGTATCAAGGTCGATGTTGACCCTGCCCGCGATCGCGTAAGCCACCACCAGCGGCGGCGAAGCCAGAAAGTTGGCCTTGATGTTGGCGTGGATGCGCGCCTCGAAGTTGCGGTTGCCGGACAGCACCGCCGCCGCGATCAAATCGTTGGCGACGATGACCTCTTCCAGCATCGCATCCAGCGGGCCGGAATTGCCGATGCAGGTGGTGCAGCCGTAGGCAGCGACGCTGAAACCGAGTTGTGCCAGCGGCTCCAGCAGCCCGGCGTTCTTCAGGTATTCCGTCACGACGCGCGATCCGGGTGCCAGCGAAGTCTTGATGTGCGGCTGGATACGCAGGCCTTTTTCGACCGCTTTCTTCGCCAGCAAGCCCGCCGCGAGCAGCACGCTCGGGTTGGAGGTATTGGTGCAGGAAGTGATCGCGGCGATCAGCACGTCGCCATGCCCGATCTGCACCGCAGGCAACATCTCGCCTGATGTTTCGCAGCGCGCGGCGGGACTGGGGTGATCGTCGAGCATTTCCAGTTCGCTGCCGCTGCGAGTCTTGCCCGCATCCTGCTGGCCGCCGCCGGAAATCGGGACGCACACATACTTGCTGCGATCCGGCAGGGTGGTCGTATAACGCTTACCCAGTTCGGCAGCGGGTTTGTTGAAACCGTTTTCCGCTGCCGGTTTGCTGAACAGGGTGTTGAAGGTTTCGCGCATAGCCGACAACGCGACGCGGTCCTGCGGGCGCTTCGGCCCGGCCAGCGACGGCTCGATGCTGGCGAGGTCGAGTTCCACCACGCTGCTGTAATCGATGCTGCCCTCCTGCGGAATGCCGTACAGCCCCTGCGCCTTGAAGTAGGAAGCAAAGGCGTCCACTTCCTCGTCGCTGCGCCCGGTGTTACGCAGGTAGTTCACCGTCACGTCGTCCACCGGGAAGAAGCCCATGGTCGCACCGTATTCCGGCGCCATGTTGGCGATGGTGGCGCGATCCGGCAGGGCCAGCGCCGCCGTGCCTGCGCCGAAGAACTCAACGAACTTGCCGACCACCTTGTGCTTGCGCAGCAATTCGGTAACGGTCAGCACCAGGTCGGTCGCGGTGACGCCTTCATGCAGCTTGCCTTTGAGATGCACACCGGCCACATCGGGGGTGAGGAAATACACCGGCTGGCCGAGCATACCGGCTTCCGCCTCGATGCCGCCGACGCCCCAGCCGACCACGCCGATGCCGTTGATCATCGTGGTGTGGCTGTCGGTGCCGACCAGCGTGTCGGGATAGTACACACGCCCTTCCGGGCCGTCTTTTTGCAGCACGCCGCGCGCCAGATATTCGAGGTTGACCTGGTGCACGATGCCGACACCGGGCGGCACAACCTTGAAGGTATCGAACGCCTGCATGCCCCACTTCATGAATTTGTAGCGCTCGGTGTTGCGCTCGAACTCCATTTCCATGTTGAGCCGCAGCGCATCCGGGCGGTTGTAGTAATCGACCTGCACCGAGTGATCCACCACCAGGTTCACCGGCACCAGTGGCTCGATGATCTTCGGGTCTTTGCCCATCTTCGCGGCGGCATCGCGCATCGCTGCAAGGTCGGCGAGCAGCGGCACGCCGGTGAAGTCCTGCAGCACGATGCGCGCCACCACGAACGGGATCTCCTCGGTGCGCGGCGCGTTCGGCTGCCAGCTCGCGAGCTGGCGCACATGCGCCTCGGAAATTTTCTTGCCGTCGTAGTTGCGCAGCAACGCTTCCAGCACGATGCGGATCGATACCGGCAGGCGCGAAACCCTGCCTACTCCGGCGGCTTCCAGCGCGGGCAGCGAATACAGCGTGCCCTGTTTTCCATTGGCGAGAGTAAAGGGCTGGCGGGTATTGAACGGGTTAAGTGTCATGGCAGAATCTCCGGATTGACGGGATGCGTGACTACAAAATGCCGGTAACGGGCAATTACCCAAATAACGGCGATTAGCCACGGATACACACGGATTACCACTGACAAAACCAGGTGTTTTGGAAAGCCGCATTCACCCGGAAGATGCCTTGGATAAGAAAGCTAAGCCATTAATAATCCGTGTTCATCTGTGTTAATCCGTGGCTGAACTGTTTTTTTATGGGATTACTATTCGTCCTGCAACGCCTGGCCTGGAAACAACTCTTCCGTATAGCCAAATTTGGTGATGTCCCGGATGCGCATCGGATACAAAATTCCGTCCAGATGATCGCATTCATGCTGCACCACGCGCGCATGAAACCCGTTCGCCGTCCGGTCAATCAGCGCGCCCTGTTCATCGTAACCCTGGTAGCGGATACTCTGGAAGCGTGGCACCTGCCCGCGCAAACCGGGCAGGCTCAGGCAACCTTCCCAGTCGTCCTCGATGATCTCGTCCAGCGCTGTGATGGATGGATTGATAAGCACGGTTTCCGGCACTTCTTCCGCATCGGGATAGCGCGAATTCTTCTGCACGCCGAAGATCACCACGCGCAGGTTCACGCCAATCTGCGGCGCAGCCAATCCCGCACCGTTCAAGGCTTGCATGGTGTCGCGCATATCCGCCAGCAAGGCGCGCAACTCTTCACTGCCAAAGCCGCTGGCCAGCTCGGCGCGCTGCAGCAGCCGCGCATCGCCCATGCGCAATACCGGCCTAATCGCCATCGCAACTCACCACGCATTCGAGGATGCTGCGCACTCGTTCCATCGCCACATTTGCGGTGGCATTGACCTGCTCCATATTGACTCCTAGTTTGTTGTCGCCGCGCCCCGCCGCATGGTTCACGACCACGGCGATAATGGCGTAACTCAGCCCCAGCTCCATCGCCAGCGCGGTTTCCGGCATGCCGGTCATGCCGACCATGTCCGCACCGTCCCGCTCGTAGCGGTTAATTTCCGCGATGCTGTCCAGGCGCGGCCCCTGCGTCGCGGCATACACGCCGCCATCCACGCAGGGTTGCTGCACAATGCCCGCGCTACGCAAAATACGGTCGCGCAACTCCGGGGAAAAGGGCAATGCGAAGTTGGTGTTGGTATAGCTCGCATCGCGCGTATCGTAGAAGGTGGCATCACGCCCGTGGGTGTAGTCGATGATCTGATCCGGCACGACGATGCTGCCGGGCGTCAAATCGGCGCGTATGCCGCCCACCGTCGCAATCGAGATGACATTGCTCACACCCTGTTCGCGCAACGCCCACAGATTGGCGCGATAGTTCACCAGGTGCGGCGGAATGGTATGCCCAAAGCCGTGGCGCGCCAGAAAAATCACCTCGCGCTGATTCAGCGTACCAAACAGGAACGCGCCGGAAGGCTCGCCATAAGGCGTGCGCATGACCTGCCGATGGGTGATATTCAGACTCGCCAGCTCTGTCAGGCCGCGGCCGCCGATAATTGCCAACATAAAATTTTCCTTTCCTTACCGCTTATGGTGAGTAGGGAGTTGTAAGTGGTGAGTGGGCAAACCGCCCGCACTTCCTACTTCCTACTTCCTACTTCCTACTTCCTACTTCCTACTTCCTACTTCCTGCTTCCTGCTTCCTACGCCTTCACCGCATAAATGGCGGGCAGGTTGCGCCACGCCCCTTCGATATCCATGCCATAACCGAACACAAAACGATCCGGCAACTCCGTCCCGACAAAATCGGCATTGATCGGTTTGGCCCTGCCATGCCGCTTGTCGGCGAACACCGCGCTGTAAAATTTGCTCGCACCCAATTCCATCACGCGCTGGCGCAGCGCCGCCAGGGTGTGTCCTTCATCGAGAATATCGTCCAGCACCAGCACCACGCGGCCGCGCACATTCTCGCACGGCTCGACCTTCCAGCGTATCTTTCCACCCTGCGTCGCATCGCCGTAACGCGACACATGCACATAATCGAAATCCAGCGGAAAATCGAGCAGCGGCAGCAACTGCCCGGTGAACACCACCGCGCCGCCCATCACCGACAACACCAGCGGATGAGTTTCCGCCAGCGCGGCGTTGATTTGCTGCGCGACTTGGCGCAGCGCTGCCTGCACCTGCTCCACCGGGTACAGCAATTCGGCCTGCTGCAGGATGTCGCGGGCGCGCTGAACCGAAATGGTCATTTCAGGCTGTTCAAATATTCGGCGAATTCGTTGCGCACTTCCGGATGCTTCAACCCCAATGCCACGGTCGCCTGCAAATAGCCCAGTTTCGAACCGCAGTCATAGCGCGTGCCCTTGAAGCGGTAGGCGAGCATTTTCTCTTCCCGCATCAGCGCGGCAATACCGTCGGTCAATTGAATCTCTCCGCCCGCCCCGGCCTGCACTTTTTCCAGATGATGAAAGATGCGCGGCGTGAGGATATAGCGCCCCACCACGGCAAGCGTTGAAGGCGCGTCTTCCGGTTTGGGTTTTTCGACGATGGCATTCACCTGCTCCAGATCCGCATCCAGCGGCACGCTGCCGACGATGCCGTACTGGCGGGTCTGCCCGCGCGGCACATCCTGCACGCCCAGGATCGAGCACTGATGCTGCCGGAACACGTCCACCATCTGGCTGACGATGGGCGTATCGCCGTCGATCAAGTCGTCCGCCAGGATCACCGCGAACGGCTCGTCCTGGATCACCGGCTGCGCGCACAGCACCGCATGCCCCAGGCCCAGCGCTTCGGTCTGACGGATGTAAATGCAGTTGATATGCGCGGGAATCACTTCGCGCACCACGCGCAGCAATTCCTCCTTGCCGCGCATCGCCAGCTCGGCCTCCAGCTCGTAGGCCTTGTCGAAATGATCCTCGATCGCGCGCTTGTTGCGGCCGGTGATAAACACCATGTCGGTAATGCCCGCCGCCACCGCCTCCTCCACCGCATACTGGATCAGCGGCTTGTCCACGACAGGCATCATCTCCTTCGGGCTGGCCTTGGTGGCCGGCAGGAAACGGCTGCCCATGCCGGCGACGGGAAAAACAGCTTTCGTTATCTTCTTCACTGCAAATCTCCTCTGTATTGGGCTAACGAAAGCTGTTTTCGGCGCAGGCTAACCCGCAAAGCAGGTTAAGCCCGTAAGGGCGGCCGAAGCCAAAAACGGCTTTGGTAATTTTCTTCATAAATTCCTTCCAACCAAAAAAGTGATTCAGCCACGGATTAACACCGATTAACACGGATTGGTACAGATGGCCGGCTTGTTTATCCGTGAATGTCGGTGTTAATCCGTGGCCAATTTTATTTAACCTGATTCAGCAACTGCATCAATCCATCTTCATCCAGCACCGCCACACCCAGCTCGTGCGCCCTGTCCAGCTTGCTGCCCGCCTCGGCTCCCGCCACCACGTAGCCGGTCTTTTTCGACACGCTGCCGCTGACCTTGGCGCCCAAAGCCTCGAGCTTTTCCTTGGCCTCGTCGCGCGTCATGCTGTCCAAGGTGCCGGTCAGCACGAAGGTCTTGCCGCTGAAAGGCAGTTCTACCATGCGCCGCTGCTCATGCTCCGACCAATGCACCCCGCTGGCGCGTAACTGCGCGATGACTTCGCGGTTGTGCGCTTCCGCCAAAAAGGCCACGAGGCTCTGCGCCACCACCGGCCCGACATCGTGTACCTGCTGCAAACTCTCCGCATCGGCAGCGAGCAGATTATCCAACGAGCCGAAGTGCTGCGCCAAGTCTTTTGCCGTCGCCTCACCGACATTGCGGATGCCGAGCGCATAGATGAAACGCGCCAGCGTGGTGCGCTTGCTGCGTTCGATCGCATCCAGCAGGTTGAGCGCGGATTTCTCACCCATGCGCTCCAGGCTGGCGACGGCCGTCATACTCAGCTTGTAAAGGTCGGCGGGCGTTCGCACGATTTGCTGTTCCACCAGTTGTTCGGCCAGTTTATCGCCCAGCCCCTCGATGTCCATTGCGCGGCGGCTGGCAAAATGCAGCAATGCCTGCATGCGCTGCGCCGGACAGAACAGGCCACCGGTGCAGCGCCAGTCGGCCTCGCCCTCCTCGCGCACGATAGCACTGCCGCATACCGGGCATTTTCCGTGCAGGCGCTCGAACAGGTCGAATCGTCCATCTTCTTTCCGTTCGCCCTGAGCTATCGAAGGGTCGAGCACCACGCCCACCACCTCCGGGATCACGTCGCCCGCGCGGCGCACGATCACCGTGTCGCCGATACGCACGTCCTTGCGGCGCGTCTCGTCCTCGTTGTGCAGCGTGGCGTTGGAAACCGTCGTGCCGCCGACGAACACCGGCTCCAGCTTGGCCACCGGCGTGAGCTTGCCGGTGCGCCCGACCTGGATGTCGATGTCGCGCACCACGGTGAGCTGCTCTTCCGCCGGATATTTGTGCGCCACCGCCCAGCGCGGTTCGCGCGACACGAAGCCGAGTTCGGCTTGCAGCGCGAGGCTGTTGACCTTGTACACCACGCCGTCGATGTCGAACGGCAACTGGTCGCGCTTTGCCGCGATGTGCTGATGGAAATTCACCAGACCTTCTGCGCCGCGCACCACCGCACGTTCATCGCTCACCGGCACACCCATCTTGCCCAGCGCGTCCAGCACCGCATTATGCGTCGCGGGCGATGCCCAGCCGCGCGCCTCGCCCAGGCCGTAGGCGAAGAAAGACAGCGGGCGGCGCGCGGCCAGCGCCGGGTCGAGCTGGCGGATGCTGCCCGCCGCGCCGTTGCGCGGATTCACCAGCGTGGGTAGCCCCTGCGCGCGCTGCCGTTCGTTGTAGCGTTCGAAATCGCGGCGCGACATGTACACCTCGCCGCGCACCTCCAGTACCTCGGCGGCGCAGCCTTTCAGGTGCAACGGGATGTAATGGATAGTGCGCACGTTCTGCGTCACATCCTCGCCGGTCTCGCCGTCGCCGCGCGTCGCGGCCTGCACCAGCACGCCGCGCTCGTAGCGCAGGTTGATCGCGAGGCCGTCGAATTTCAGTTCACAGGCGTACTCAATTGGCGCATCGTTCTCGCCCAGCCCCAGCTCCTTGCGCACCCGCGCATCGAACACAATCGCGCCTGTATCGCTGATGTCGGTCTCGGTACGGATCGACAGCATCGCCACGGCATGACGCACCGGCGCGAAGCCATCCAGCGCCTTGCCGCCGACGCGGCGGGTGGGTGAATCGGGAGTAGAAAGTTCGGGATGCTGTGCTTCGAGAGACTGCAATTCGCGGAACAGCTTGTCGTATTCCGCGTCGGGAATGACCGGCGCATCCAGCACATAATAGGCGTGGTTGTGCCGTTCGATCTCGGCGCGCAATTGCGCGATGCGTTTATTGATTTCTGGATTCATTAAAAAATCCTGCCACAGAGCACACAGAGGTTACAGAGAAATACGCTCTCTTTCCTCTGTGTTCTCTGTGATCTCTGTGGCGAATTGATTTGTGTGGAGCGCATAAGGCTCAAGAGAACAGCCTGCGCGCCTGCGCGTGGCCCGGCGCAATCCCGTTGTCGCGCATTTTCGCCTCGACCCCGGCGATCTGTTCACGGATGCGCGCCAGCCCGTTGTCGCTCAGCACCACGCGATGATCGTCCACCAGGTTGACCTGCAACTCCCCGGCCAGCTCGTGCGCGACGCGCACCATCTGATCGAATTGCACGGCGGGATTTTCCACGCGCGGTACATCGAGCAGCAGCGTGATACCCGGCGTGCCGAAGGTCTCCAAGGTGTGATGCTGGAACGGCCGGCTGTCCTGGTTGATCAGGCTGAACGCGCTATGCCCCTGAGCATCCAGCGCATGGAAGGCGCCGTCCGCCTCCAGCGTCATGCCGTGCAGGGCGGCGGCCTGCGCGATTCTCGCGCCCGGCAACGAGCGCTCGCCGGGCGGCACCAGATTGATCCCGACCATCTGATCCACCTCGGCGCAAAATGCGTCCAGCTCGGTCGCGCGCCGGTGCGTCTCATCGACATCCGGGACGGTGGTGTCGGCCTTGATCTGTTTCGCGACACCCAGCACCAGATCGCGGAAATCCGCCAGCTTCGCCGCGCTGATCGCGCCGCCGCGATCCACCAGTTGCAAGGCGATGCGGAAGCGCTCATACAGGGTCTGGCTCTCGGCGATGGTGCGTTCCCATTGCTGCGCCGTTATCTTTCCGGGCAGCGTCAACCCGCACACCTGCACCGGCTTGCCGAAATCGAATTTGCGCTGCCACAGGCCGTCCAGCACGGCGGCGGGGCTGGGTTCAGCCAGATGCAATTCGATGATGAAATCGCTGCGCACATCCAGCAAGGCGCATGACCCGTCCAGCACAGGGGCGGGCGGCATCTCGGCGGCAGTGGCGGCTTCCTCAACCGACGGAATTGCGTCGTCCATCGCCTCGGTCATGGGTTCCAGATCCGGCTCTACAGATTTGGCGGCGCTTTCCTGATACAGCGCGTCCGCATGGCTCGCCTTGAACGCCGCGCCAAACTTGCGCCGGTACTTGCGCTGCTGCCACCAGCCGAAGACATACACCGCGACGATCACGCCGAAACCGATTGCCAGCAATGCTGCTTGTAACTCACTCATGCTCTATTCACCGGAAAAATATGCTCGGATTATCTCAGTCAGGGTGGCAATTGGCAAAGTCAGGCGAGCGGCAATTCCGCGTTGCTCATGCCGATCGCGGCAACCTCGTCCAGCGCCTTGAGGAAGGCATGGTGCTCGTGCAGTTTGGCCAGCGAATCGGGATGAGTTCTACCGCGCATCTGCGCGAGACGCGCCTTGCTGGTGGCGGGCATTTCGTAATGCAGCCCTCGCAGCAACTCGTCCGCCGATGTCGGCTTGTTGCACACCAGCACCATGTCACAACCGGCATTGAGCGCGGCCTCGGCGCGCTGCACGATGCCGCCCGCGACCGTCGCGCCTTCCATGCTCAAGTCGTCGCTGAAAATGACGCCATCGAAGCCCAGCTCGCCGCGCAGGATGTTCTTCAGCCAGACCGGCGAAAATCCCGCCGGGCGGCTGTCCACCTTGGGATAGATGACATGCGCGGGCATCACCGCATTCAGGCCGCAATTCACCATCTGCCGGAACGGGATCAGGTCGCACAGCTCGATGTCGGTGTAGCTGCGCTCGTCCACCGGAATATCCAGATGCGAATCGGCCTGCACGAAACCGTGCCCGGGGAAATGCTTGCCGACGGTGTGCATCCCGCCCTGCCTCAACCCGATCAACAGGCTATGCGCCAGCTCGGCGATCGCCTGCGGCTCGCTGTGGAACGCGCGGTCGCCGATCACGCTGCTCTGCCCGTAATCCACATCGAGCACTGGGGTGAAACTGAAGTCCACGCCGCACGCGCGCAACTCCGCCGCCAGCACATAGCCGACCTGCTGCGCCAGATGGCGTGCGCGCTGCGGATGCGCATCCCAGATTTTGCCGAGCTCGCGCATCGCGGGAATCTTCGTAAACCCCGCGCGAAACCGCTGCACTCGCCCGCCCTCGTGATCCACCGCAATCAGCAGCGGCGGCGCGCGCAGCGCATGAATCGCCGCAGTCAGCTCGGCGAGCTGTCCGGGCGACTCGTAGTTGCGCGCAAACAGAATCACCCCGCCGACCAGCGGATGCCGCAGCCGCACCTCATCCTCCGGCGTCAGCCGCGTCCCCAGCACATCCAGCATCACCGGCCCCAAACCCATAAACACTCCCCGATTGGTTAAATTCGAAGGCGGCGGATTATAAGGCCATTACTGGAGAAACTGCGCCGAAGCCACGGCCTCATTGCAGAATAGACGAAGGCATATTGTTATTTGGCCGGAATGCTGGAACACTGCGCATCATGCTTCGGGAGTGGAAATAAAATTCGAACTTGGCCCCTTTAATCCTCTCGGTAGGATGGGTGGAGCGCAGCGATACCCATCAATTTGTTACCGTGGAACGATGGGTATCGCTGCGCTCCACCCATCCTACGAGCTAACTTATTCACCCTATCGGCTTGGTAGCGTGCGCTGCAAAGCAAAGCCCCCACTACACCTTGATAAAACTTATAAATAACTTATACTAACTACATGAATGCCATCGAATGGTCAGCCAAGGCAGTGCGGCAACTTCGCAAGATTGCGGACAAGCGCAAGCGGCAGAGCCTCTACACCGAGGTACAGCAGCTCGCAAATTGGCCTGATTGTCCGGGTGACATCAAACGCCTGCAAGGCCGCGACGATTACCGGCTTCGCATCGGCGACCATCGGGTGATATTTGAGATCGACCAGAGCGGCACGCCCATCATCGTCACCATCACGCAAGTGGAGAAACGAAATGAACGCACCTATTAACATCCAGATTCTGAAAGACGCAAAAGGCAAGCCCGCCTTTGCCGTGATCCCCTATGCGGAATACTTGAGCCTGTCCGCGCCGCGCGCCCCGACTATCCCCAACGCAGTCGTCGACAAAGTCATCAACAAGGACATGACACCCATCCGCGCATGGCGCGAACACCTCGGCCTCACCCAGGCGGAAGTCGCGCGCCGCCTCGGCATTTCGCAAAGCGCTTACGCCCAGCAGGAAGCCAAGGAACCCGTGCGCAAATCCACTCGCGAAAAAATCGCCCAGGCGTTGGGAATAGTGCCGGAACAACTGGCAGTTTGAGGCTTACCTCACAGTGGAGTTATACCGCAGGAATTAATTGCGAAGCTGACCCCTTTAGCTATTTCAAATCCACTCGCGAAAAAATCGCCCAGGCATTGGGGATAGTGCCGGAACAACTGGTGATTTGAGAGGGCGATACAGAGGTGGCTTCCTCTGGCAATTTATTGCGAAGCCGACCCCAATAGTTCGCGCCCTTGCTTAACGCGGGGCTGCTGTCAAAAACCGACGACGGGATGATCGTGTTTCCCTACGATGCTATCCACGTGGATTTCATGCTCAAGGCGGCTTGACGCTCGGCAATGCCGGGTTTCCGTCAGATATATTCGATGCTGACCCTGTTAATTTTCTATGATCATCCTGCGCTGCAACTTTGAGGGGAGACCTCAGATGCTGACCCCCGTTAATTAGTTGCCGCCATGGATTCGTTTATTCGCTTGACTCAGGTCGGCTAATGGGTGACTCCGTTAATTCTCGTTTAATCAATAAACAAGATGAAGCCAAACGTTTAAGTCCCTAGATGATCTCTACGGGGCTTTTTACTTTGTTGTCGAAATCTAGAATTTGTTTCGCTGCTTGTTTCTGCCCTCTAAGGGATCGGAACAATCGACGGCGCTTCGGGGAATTACTTGTTTGCAGGATTAGCTCCTGATTTTGATGTATTTCATGTAATAGTTTATTTGGGACCGCAAGGCCATCGGCGGAAATGACAACGCCTGTCACAATTTTTGGTTTGTTTGCAGGGAATGTTTTGGACTTTTCGGGTTTTGCGACTAAGAACTTATCCGTAAATAAAGTATAATGTCTCCCCATGTGCGATGTTCGTATATGGAGGAAAAATGGCAAAAGCAAAGTCATGGGAAGTCACTGATGCATTTTGGAGTCGCGTCGAACCACTGATCCCATCACGCCAGAGA
>JAUYGW010000217.1 GCA_030690245.1 Gallionella sp.
CGACATCGATCGGTATCGCAAAAGACAGGCCCATCGAACCGCCGGAACGGGTATAGATCTGCGAGTTGAAGCCGACCACTTCGCCGTTCATGTTGAACAACGGCCCGCCGGAATTGCCGGGATTGATCGCCACGTCGGTCTGGATGAACGGCACAAAATTATCCTGCGGCAGGGAACGCCCCTTGGCGCTGACGATGCCCGCCGTCACGCTGCTGTCGAAGCCAAACGGCGAGCCGATGGCGACCACCCATTCGCCCACCTTGAGTTTATTCGGGTCGCCCACGGTGATTTTCGGCAGGCCGGTCGCTTCGATTTTCAGCAAAGCCACATCGGTGCGCTTGTCCGCGCCGATGACCTTGGCGCGAAACTCGCGCTTGTCGGTC
Source organism: Gallionella sp. (assembly GCA_030690245.1). Lineage (GTDB taxonomy): Bacteria > Pseudomonadota > Gammaproteobacteria > Burkholderiales > Gallionellaceae > Gallionella. The sequence continues at coordinate 384 of JAUYGW010000217.1, forward strand.
AGGCGCACGGTGATTTTTTCGGCGCTGTCCACCACATGCGCATTGGTCATGATGTAGCCGTCCGCGCTGATGATGAAACCCGAACCCAGCGATTGCGACTCCTGCTCACGCGGCATTTGCGGCGCAAAGCGGCGGAAGAATTCGTAGAAGGGATCACCCTCGGGGAGATTGGGCAATCCATGCGCATTGCGGATGATTTGCGTGGTGCTGATGTTGACCACCGCAGGGCCCTGCTTTTCAACCAACTCGGTAAAGTCCGGCAACTCCTTGGCGTAAGCCGATACGCCAAGAGCAATCCCCGCAGCAAACGCAAAAAAATTAACCAATTTTTTTAGCATAAATTTTCCTTACATTAAAAAAATTAAGAACACCCGATCTGAAATACAGGCAAGCGCAATCTGGGTGTCAGGCTAAAAAATTCAAGCCCCCCGACCGATCTGGCGCGTTTCCGGCAGGGTCACTTGCCGTTATAGCGTACCGAGTCGAGCGCCTGCATCACCGTGCGCGGCGGGACTTCGCCGACCGCAGTAATCAAATGTTTATCCAGCACCTTGTGGTACAAACTCACCGCGCCTCGGCTGGTCAATCCATCCACATCGTCTTCGTCGCCGTCGTCAGGCTCGATGAATACGGAAATCGCACCCAGCCCATCCGAATAGACAATCTGTATCACGGGAGCATGTTTGCCGCGCATCGGCCGCTGGATCTCCCTGGTTTTCTTGAAGCCTGCCGGCAGTGTATCCACCACCCAGCCGCTATTGATGGTCGTACCGCCCATGGCTGTTTCCGGCGATACGGGCAATCCCGCATCGTACCCCGCGAAATCTTTCGCGCCAACCCAGGAGCGGTCAATGTTTCCGCCGATTTGTAATTGGGTGAAGGCATATTGTTCGATCACCTGTTTTTTGTCGTTCAGTACGGCGGCCTTCAACAGCAAGCCAGAATCGGTGTGCGCCCAAATTTTGTGGGCATAACGCAGGTTGTCCCTGGGCTGGAACAGGATGACCTGCGTGTTGTACCCGGCCACGCGCTCCATCCCGGCTTCCTTGATCAGATAGTTCGAACTCAGCGCGGACAACCGCTCGGGCAGCAAGGATGGAAAACGGCCACGCACTTGCTGGCTGTCTACCTGCACCATCTTGTGGTTGATGTAGCACCAGACTTGCCCGTGATGGCGGATGATTTCACGCTTGGGTCCATCCAGGCTCTCCAGCTTTTCATACTCGCTGTCCGACTCGACGACATGGATGATGCGTGAAGTCTCGATGCGGTTGTCATACTGGTAAACGAACACCCCGCTGTAGTCGGTCTGATGGGCTGCAAAAGCGACCGTCTTGAGCCAATCGAGGCTGACCTGCCGCTCTCCCGCATAGGTGTTGGCAGCAGCCAGCAGCAGCCCGCCCAGCAGCACCCTACGAAGCGCAACGCACATCCTCATCGTATTCTTTCCCATGTATTATTTTTCATCGGTACTGTAAGAAACAGTACGGATGTAGGAGGCGCCGCCATTCATGTCGATGCTGGGGGAAAACTCCTGGTGCGCCATCAGATAATCGTTGGACTTGGGTTGTATCTGCGCACTGGCCGGGCGCAAGGCAGGTTGCTGCATCGCCATCTGCGGCGCTGCTTCAGGGCTGACCTGCAACGACATCCACGCCACCACCCCGACTGCCGCCAGCGAGGCCGCAGCCGACAGCGCAATCGCACGCGCTTTCTGATTTACTGCGCGGCCGCGCGGCGCCAGCACGGTGGGTTCATCCTGCATGCGTTCGCGCACTTTTGCACTCAAATCGCAATGGATGTACTCCGGTTGACGCAGCACATCGCCAATCAAGTGGTAAATCTCCCAATCCTTGTGGGTAGCCGGATCGCGTTTGATCTGATCGAACAGATTCTCCGCTTCATCCTCAAACAGTTCGCCGTCCATCAATGCAGAAATTTCTTTTTTCATTTTTACCACCTATTACCCTTGCTGGTTTCCAACAGCGGACGCAGATTCTCCGCCACCGCCTCGCGCGCCCTGAAAATTCTTGACCGCACCGTGCCGATCGGGCAATTCATCACACTGGCGATTTCCTCATAGCTCAATCCCTCGATTTCGCGCAGCGTCAGCGCGCTGCGCAAATCCTCGGGCAATTGCTGCAATGAAGCTTGCACCACATCGACAACCTGTTTGCTCATGAGTTCATTTTCCGGCGTATTGACTTCATGCAGCAGGCCGCCATCCTCGAATGACTCCGCCTCTTCCGCGTCAAACAGCGTACTGGTCGGCACGCGCCGCTTGTTCGCCAGCAGGTGGTTTTTCGCCGTATTGATGCCGATGCGGTACAGCCAGGTATAAAACGCGCTCTCGCCGCGAAACCCCGGCAACGCGCGATAGGCCTTGATGAAGGCATCCTGCGCGACATCCTCGGCCTCCGCCGGATCGCGCACAAAGCGGGATATCAGCCGCCCGAGCTTGCGCTGGTACTTGGACACCAGCAAATCGAAGGCGTGCTTATCGCCACGCTGGACGCGCTCCACCAACTGCTGATCGACTTCCCGGTCTGCCATCCCTGACTATCCCAATTATTATTGCGACTGCCGCGAAATTTCGCGGAGGCAAGTATAACCGCTTCGATTCGTGTGCGTCAGACCGCTTTGAATTGCGTTCGATGTGACTCGCCAACAAAAAACTAGTTCCCATTTATGGCCGGGCAGCATGGGGCTGTTCTTTGCCTCTGTCTGCTATAGTTCTGCCCTGAGCAAATGTACCGGGAACCCAATTGCTGCAATTTGACACATTGATTATCGGCAGCGGCCTAGCCGGATTGACGCTGGCCATCAAGCTCGCCGAACGCCAAAAAGTCGGGCTGATCACCAAAAAGTCCCTGCTGGACGGCGCGAGCAGCCGCGCGCAGGGCGGGATTGCGGCCGTGCTGGCCAAAGACGATACGCAGGATGAACATGTTCAGGACACCCTCACCGCCGGCGCCGGCCTGTGCGACGAAACCGTCACGCGTTACGTTGTCGAGCACGGCAAGGCCGCCATCGACTGGCTGATCGACCAGGGCGTGCCGTTCACCAAGGACAACTCCAGCGGCATGGGTTACCACCTCACCCGCGAAGGCGGTCACAGCCGTCGGCGCATCATCCATGCCGCGGACGCAACCGGCCTTGCGGTTCAGGAAACACTCGCCGCACGCGTGCTGAAACACCCGAACATCACGGTGCTGGAAAATCATCTGTCGGTCGACCTGATTACCGGCAAAAAACTCGGCTTGCCGGACAAACGCTGCTATGGCGCATACGCCCTGAACTGCCTGAGCGATGAAGTCATCACCATCGCGGCCCAGAATACGATCCTTGCGACCGGCGGCAGCGGCAAGGTGTATATGTACACCACCAACCCCGACACGGCGACCGGCGACGGCATCGCGATGGCATGGCGCGCCGGCTGCCGCGTGGCCAACATGGAATTCATCCAGTTCCACCCGACCTGTTTGTACCACCCGCACGCGAAGTCTTTTTTGATCAGCGAGGCGGTGCGCGGCGAAGGCGGCATCCTGAAGCTGCCCGACGGCACGCGTTTCATGCCCTGGCACGATGAGCGCGCCGAACTCGCGCCGCGCGACGTGGTGGCCAGGGCGATCGACTTCGAGATGAAAAAGCGCGGGCTGGATTGCGTCTATCTGGACATCTCGCATCAATCGGTCGAGTTTTTGCAGGAGCATTTCCCGACCATTTACGCGCGCTGCCTCAGCCTGGGCATCAATATCAGCAAGGAGCCGATCCCGGTGGTTCCCGCCGCGCACTACACCTGCGGCGGGGTCGTCGCCGATCTGCACGCGCGCACCGACGTGGAGAACCTGTATGCGGTCGGCGAAACCGCCTACAGCGGGCTGCACGGCGCCAACCGGCTGGCCAGCAATTCGCTGCTGGAATGCCTGGTGTTCGCGGATGCCGCAGCCCGCGACATATTGGACAAGCCGCACCAGTATCTGCCGCCGCTGCCCGCCTGGGACGAAAGCCGCGTCACGGATGCGGACGAGCAGATCGTCATCTCGCACAACTGGGCGGAATTGCGCCATTTCATGTGGGATTACGTGGGCATCGTGCGCACCAACAAACGCCTGCAACGCGCCCAGCACCGCATCCAGTTGTTGCAGGACGAAATCCACGAGTACTACAGCAACTTTCATATCAGCTCGGACTTGCTGGAGCTGCGCAACCTGGTGATGAACGCCGAACTGATTGTGCAAAGCGCCTTGCTGCGCCATGAGAGCCGCGGGCTGCATTTCAGCAAGGACTATCCGGAGATGCTGGCAGATCAGCGCCCCACCATCCTGACACCCGCGAATTTTTAAGACAGCTTCCGAGAGAATCTCAGGTGCACGCTTAACTCGCGAAACGCGCCCGCGTCCAGCGCATCCGGAAAGATAGTCCGGGAAACCGGCAGGCGATGCCCCTCCACTCTGATGCGCAACACGGCGAAAAGAGGGCTGAACATAGTGCTGCTTGCGGCCTGACCGGAAAGACTCGAACCGTCCTTGGTGACCACCGACACCCCGCCCTGATCAAATGCAACCTCACGCCACGAATCGGGGAAAAGCAGCAGAACGTCGCGCGCCAAGTAATAGACCAGGCTCAACAGAATCAGCGCGAGCATCGCCAGCCTGGCGGCCACCGGCATCGCCGTCATAGACACCACGGTTGCAACTATTGCATGGAACAGCAGCAGCAACAGGGCCAGGCGCGGCGAAGGTTTAATCGTCATATTTTGAACCTGAAAAAAGCGCTTCACCACGAAGAACACATAACCAGCGACTTAGCGAGTGTTAACCAGCGGCTTATGTCACCGTATTCTGGTGACTTAGAACTTATCCGTAAATAAAGTATAATGTCTCCCCATGTGCGATGTTCGTATATGGAGGAAAAATGGCAAAAGCAAAGTCATGGGAAGTCACTGATGCATTTTGGAGTCGCGTCGAACCACTGATCCCATCACGCCAGAGA
>JAUYGW010000219.1 GCA_030690245.1 Gallionella sp.
CTCGACGTGCGCGGCATCTCGCACGTGATCAACTTCGACCTGCCCAAGTTTGCCGAAGATTATGTGCACCGCATCGGACGTACCGGTCGCGGCGGTTCATCCGGCATCGCCATCTCGTTTGCGTCAAACCGCGACGCGCAGTTGCTGAAGCGCATCGAACGCTACACCGAGCAAAGCATCAAGATGCACACCATCGAAGGGCTGGAACCGAAATACAAACTGCGCACCGGCGGACCTTCTACGGACCGTCCGCGCAGCAACAGCGGCCCGCGCCGCAGTGGCCCCGGCGGATTTGGCGGCGGCAATGGCGGCGGCTTCGGCGGCAATCGCAATGCTGCCGGCCACGGCAACAACGCTGGCGGCGGCTTCCACCACAGCGCGCCAGATAGCCGTCATAGCCATGCCGGACGCAAGGAAGGTCATGGTCAATGGCACGGCCAGGCAAACAGCACCCAGGGTCATACCCCGGGAGTTGGCGGCGGTCAGGGCTTTGGCGGGCAAGCTCGTCCTTCTGGATTCGGCGGCCAAGAACGCAGCCAGGAACGCAGCTTCGGCAATCGTGGCGGCAACAACGCCCCGCGCCGCGACGGCGACCGTCCGAGCTACGCTTTGGGACGCGGCAACAACGGCAATAGCCGTTAATCGGTAATTCGCTGCAACCAAAAGGCACGCCTAGGCGTGCCTTTTTTCATTTCTCTGGATTGTTTTGATTACCCTGGTAGGTGCGAATTTATTCGCAAGGATAATCAATTGCGTGCGAATAAATTCGCACCTACCAGTCGACTTTTGCCGGGCACAATAATTGCCCGCTATTGCCCCGCCATCGTCATGAACGGCAGCTTGCTCACCCCGGCATGCTGCGCGATCGCCATGATTTGCGCCACGCGCCCGTAGGGAACGGCTTCGTCGGCATGGACATGCAGCTCAAAATCATCTTTCCCTGCCGCGGAATCGGCGAGTTGCTGCGCCAGCTTCTCGTCGCTCAACACGACGCTATCGAGCGCGATCTTCCCTTCCACATCGATGGTGATCACCTGCTGTTTGGTGTCCATGCGCGTCTGCACCGCAGCCGTCTTGGGCAGCTTCACTTCCAGCGACTGCGACAGCAGCGGTGCGGTGACGATGAACACCACCAGCAGCACCAGCATCACGTCCACCAGCGGCGTGACGTTGATCTCGCTCATCATTTCCTGATCGGATTGGGTATGGAAAGCCATGTCACACCTTGTAGTCGTATTTGCGCGCCAATCTTGCAAAGTCATCCGCAAAATTTTCGAAGTCGGTGAGGTTCAGCTTCAGACGGCGCAGAAAATAGTTGTATGCCAGCACGGCGGGCAACGCGGCCGCAATCCCGAAAGCGGTCGCGATCAACGCCTCGCCGATCGGTCCCGCCACCACATCCAGGCTTGCCGAGCCGGTTTTGCCGATTTCCTGCAACGCGTGCATGATGCCCCACACCGTGCCGAACAGCCCGATGAAAGGCGAGGTGGAGCCGATTCCGGCCAACTCGGCCAGGCCGCTCTCCCCCTTGCGCTGCAGGTTGCGTATTTCCTGGCGCAACGCATTTTCCATCAGATCCTGCGGTTCGCCCGCATGTTTGAGATCGGTCTTGCCGCTGGTCAATTCCCGCAAGGCGGTGAAAGCGGTGCGCGCCAGGCTGGCAAGCTGCCCTTCATGCTGTTCGCTCATTTTCTCGGCGCTCTTCCAGTCGGGTGAATCCCAGAACTGCTGCGCGAAGGCCTTGTTCAGCTTGCCGTTGCGGCTTCGTTGCAGCAACTTGTAAAGCACGATCGACCAAGTGACCACAGAACATAACAGCAACACAAGAAGCGTGATGCTGACAACAATCGAATCCCCACTGAATAACTGCATCATCAATCCTCTTTCAAAATAAACGGAATCGGAACTAAAAACCACTTGGAGACCACCTGCCCGCCCTGGCGCGCCGCGACAAACCGCCAACCGCGCACCGCCTTCATCGCCGCGTTGTCGAGCACATCATGCCCGCTGCTCTGGTGCAGCTTGACCTGACCGGGCAGGCCGCTCGCCAGCACCTCGACATTCAGCACCACCCTGCCCTGCCAGCCCATGCGCCGCGCCACCATCGGGTAAGCCGGAACAGGGTTGTTCAGGTAGGCCGCCTGATAATCCGGCTCGCGATCCGGCAGGCTGGGCGAGGCATTGACCGGTTGCGGAGGCGCGCTGCTTGTTTGCTCCGTCGACGCGGGGGTTTCAACAGGCGCGACCGGCGTGGCGACTTCCGGCGTGGGTTGCACGCGCCGCTCGACCGGTTTGGGTTTAGCGACCGGCTCAGGCTTGGGCTCGGGTTTCGGTTCCATCGCTGCGGGTTGCGGCGGACTGGGCATGGTCGCGATGCTGACCGACATTTCCTGGTGGCTCGACGTTGGGAGGCTGGGCATGGACACCAGAAACCACATCAACAAAACATGCGCGAACACCACCGATGCCACAATCAGCGAACGGTCACGCAATGGCAAATCTGTTGGACTCATCATAGTCAATAGTGGTGGATAAGCCAGCGAACTCGCGGCGTTACTGGATAGCATCTTGCTCTTTGACCCACTGCTCCACTTCCTTGTATTCAAGCTTGCCACTGATGGCCGTGACTTCTTTTTTAGGGCTGAAAAAATAGGTGCGCGGCAATTCACCCTGCCACTTCTTGTCAACCTCGAAGCGCAAGCGTTCGGTGTAACTGTCGGCGAACACCCAAGCTTCGGCCTTGCCCAGGGAAAATTTCGCCAGGGTAGCGGATACCGCTTTTTCTTCTTCCGGCGTATCGGTGGAGACCAGCACCAAATCGAGCCCGGGATATTTTTTTATCAGTTTCTTGAGCATGGCCAGTTCGACCATGCAATAGCTGCAAGTCAACGACCAGAAGTTGACGATGAAAGGCTTTCCCTGCCGCGCGGCTACGATTTGCTGGTAACTGCCGCGGACGAACGGCTTTATTTCCTGCGCGGCCTGCGCCGGAACGGATAGCAGTACGGCCAAGCATAACGCCATCAGAACGCCAGGCAACCTCATCTTGGGAAACGCAATTGAGCCACGGATGAACACGGATTGACACGGATGAACAATGAGTTGCATCAATTTCTTTCCATGCCGTCCGGATGAAATTCCGACCAATCGTGATGCGGTGTTTTATCCGTGCTTATCCGTGTAAATCCGTGGCTAACGGAGGTTTCCGGCTTCATTTACCTTCCCCGCTTATTTCGATCAGGCGATAGCCTTCATTCTTGGTGTTCCAGGACAGGTAAGCCCGGCTGTTTTCGCTGGTCAGAAACGGCCAGTCCGATACGTCGGAGGTACCCGCCAGTTTTTCCGGCGCGGACCAGGATTTCCCGCCGTCGCCGGAATGCATCCCGAGTACGGCAGTGTTCTCGCCGTCGAATTCCTTCCAGGCAAGATAGACGCGGCTGCCCAGGCTGAACACATAGGGACGCGCCGCCTGGGCCTCAAAGTTGCCGAAATTCAGCGGGCTGGAAAAAGCCTTGCCTTGGTCGGTCGAATGCGCATAGAACAGACCACGCTGCTGCGGCGCGTTGCTGAACCAGGCAGCGTGATAAATGCCGTCCGCAGCGATGGAAAGGGATGGCCCGTGATGCGGACACGCTGCAATATTCCAGTTTTCGTGACTGAGCCGCACCGGCGCCATCTTGCCGTCCAGCTTGACCAGCGCGTGGTCGCGGATATTGGTGTCGTAGATGTGGCGCCAGGTAACGACGGGATAATCATCGGTATCCACGGCCATTGCCGTGCGGCAACATTCGCAGACATGGTCGGCAATTTTGACATTGCGCCGGAAGCTGATCCCGCCGTCATCCGACACCGCATAGTAGATGGCCGAGCCGTTATATTTTTCCCCTTTTTTCTCCGCGGCGCTCTGCTCGCGTTTGTCGAGCCAGGCGATATAAATATGCCCCTTGCCGTTCACCGCCATCGAATCGAAGCGAT
>JAUYGW010000002.1 GCA_030690245.1 Gallionella sp.
CAATCGTAGGGGCGCGATTTATCGCGCCCTTTTTCTTCTGCATTAACTCAGGGCGCGATAAATCTCGCCCCTACAGGGCATCCGGAAATTACAACCCACGCTGAAACCGGTACGCCGCCGTGCTGCCGAGCAGGTTTGGCAGCAGAACCACTTCTCTTTCGCCGCTCATCACGCGGCGTTCCAGCACCGTCACCTGATGGTCGCGGCAGAATGTTTCGAAGTCGTGCAGGGTGCACAGGTGTACGTTCGGCGTGTCGAACCATTGATAGGGCAGCTCGCTGGAAATTGGCATGTTGCCGCGCAGCACGTTGAGGCGGTTTTTCCAGTAGCCGAAGTTGGGGAAGCTGACGATGCCCTCGCGCCCGACACGCAGCATTTCGCGGATCAGCGCCTCGGTGTGGCGCGTGGCTTGCAGGGTCTGCGACAGGATCACGAAGTCGAATGAGCCGTCCTCGAAATCGGACAGGCCGGATTCCAGGTCGTTCTGGATCACGTTCACGCCGTTGGCGATGCACGACACGATGTCGAGGTCGTTGATCTCCACGCCGTAACCGCGCACCGCGCGGGTTTCATTGAGGTAGCGCAGCAGGCTGCCGTCGCCGCAGCCGAGGTCGAGCACCGACGCGCCCTTGGGTATCCATGCGGCGATCGCGGCAAAATCCGGGCGTTCGGCGGCGAGCCGGGCAATATCGTTCTGCGTCATGAGACACGCTCGCTGCTGACGTTGTCGAGGTAGGCGCGCACCACGTCGAAGTAGTGCGGCTGTTCCATCAGGAAGGAATCGTGACCGTGCGTCGAGGTGATTTCGGCATAGCTGACGTTGCGCCGGTTGTGCAGCAAGGGCCGCACGATTTCGCGCGCTCGATCGGGCGAAAAACGCCAGTCGGTGGTGAACGAAACCACTAAAAAATCCGCCTTGGCGCGCGCGAATGCTTGGTTCAGGTCGCCGCCGAAATCGTGCGCCGGGTCGAAATAATCCAGCGCCTTGGTCATCAGCAGATAGGTGTTGGCATCGAAATAAGCCGCGAATTTGTCGCCCTGATAGCGCAGGTAGGACTCGATCTCGAACTCGATGCCGTAGCTGTAATTGAATTTACCATCGCGCAGTTCGCGCCCGAATTTATCCGCCATCGCGTCGTCGGACAGATAGGTGATATGCCCCAGCATGCGCGCCAGCCGCAGGCCGCGCGTCGGCACTACGTTGTGCCGGTAGAAATCGCCGCCGTGAAAATCCGGGTCGGTCAGGATTGCGCTGCGCGCCACGTCGTTGAACGCGATGTTCTGCGCGGTGAGGTGCGGCGCGGAGGCAATCGCCAGCACGTGGCGCACGCGGTCGGGAAAGGACAGCGACCATTGCAGCGCCTGCATCCCGCCCAGGCTGCCGCCGATCACCGCCGCGAATTGGCGGATGCCGAGCAGGTCGGCAAGGCGCGCCTGCGATTCCACCCAGTCTTCCACCGTGATGACCGGAAAACTCGCGCCGTAGGGCTGCCCGGTTTCCGGATTGAGCGAAGACGGCCCGGTCGAGCCGTGGCAGCCGCCGAGATTGTTCAAGCCGATCACGAAAAATTTGTTGGTGTTGATCGGCTTGCCGGGGCCCACCATGTTGTCCCACCAGCCGATGTTTTCGGGCTCGTCCGCGTAATGGCCCGCTACATGGTGGTGCCCGGACAGCGCGTGGCAAATCAGGATCGCGTTGGATTTGTCGGTATTCAGTTTGCCGTAGGTCTCATACACCAGTTCATAGCGCGGCAGCACCGCGCCGCTGTGGAAAACCAGCGGGGTGTCGAATTGCGCGCGTTTCGCGCTGACGATGCCGATGCTATTTGATGCGTTCAAATGAGTACCCCGGAAACAAAAAACCCGTTCAGCTTGCGCGGAGCGGGTTGCCTCGCTTTAGCTGGTATGTTTTAAGTGCCCCGCAAGCTGATGTCAAATCGGCACTGGTGAAACTACTGATAGAACTACTGCCATCTGACTAGGCGAGCAAACAACACTCGTTAAGCCGCTGGTTATGATGCATCAGTTTCCGCGTTTTGTGAAATGCTGTCAACA
>JAUYGW010000248.1 GCA_030690245.1 Gallionella sp.
TTCAAGCATGATGCCGGCTTCATATTTATCTTCAATGAAGTATTCGTGAAAGGCCTTTTTATTCTGGATGATGCTCATATTTCCAATCCAATTTCTTCGGTGAAACGGCGTTGATTTCCGCGCTCACTCCTAGTCGTGCTATCAGCACTGCCCGCCTCGTTCGCTCGTCATCGCCTTGTTTGACCTTCGAAATAGAATTGGAAACAGGTGAGTTTTGCGGTGTGTTCGGCTATTCTACCAGCCTTTGGTTTTGCAACTTTAAGACTATCTAATGGCGTTAGTAGAAAAAACGGTGCTGGTCCCGTACAGCGCGGAGCAGATGTTCAACCTCGTGGATCGCGTGGAGGAATACCCGCAGTTCCTGCCGTGGTGCGGCGGGGCTAGCGTTTCCGAGCTGGAGGGTACGACGGTGCATGCCACGGTGCACATCGATTATCACCATATCAAGCAGCATTTCACCACCGAGAATACGCGCACGCCGCCGCATCAGATCGACATGACTTTGCAGGATGGGCCGTTTCGGCATCTGGACGGCCATTGGCGGTTCATCCCGCTGAGCGATTCAGCCTGTAAAATAGAATTCCGTTTGCACTATGAGTTTTCCAGCAAGCTGCTGGAAAAACTGGTCGGGCCGGTGTTTCATTACATTGCCAGCAGTTTCGTGGATGCTTTCATCCATCGTGCAGAAAAGGTTTATACGAGCATATGAGCGGAAAAATCAATATCGAAGCGGTGTATGCGCTGCCCGATGAGCAAACGCTGTTCAGGCAGCCTGTGCCGGAAGGGGCAACGGTTGCGGAAGCCATCCAGCTTTGCGGCATACTCGAAAAATATCCCGAGATCGACCTGGCTGCCAACAAGCTGGGCATCTTCGGCAAGCTGGCCAAGGCCGATACCGTGCTGCGCGACAAGGATCGCATCGAAATTTACCGGCCGCTGATCGCCGATCCCAAGGAAGTGCGCCGCAAGCGCGCCGATGAGGGAAAGGCCATGAAAAAGGGCGGCGGCGATATTGCTGCTGTTGAAGCCTGATGGGAACACATAAAAAATCGCCATTCCCGCGAAAGCGGGAATCCAGCGATTTTATTCAATATGCCTTTAGGGTTTGCCTTTGCTGCGCAAGTGACTTTTTATTTGACTGGATTCCCGCTTTCGCGGGAATGACGGAATTGGAATTTTTAGAGGTTTCAGGGTGCTAGATTACGACCTGCATTGCCACTCCAATATTTCCGACGGTACGCTCACCCCGGTCGAACTGGTGGCGCGGGCTGCCGAGCGCGGCGTGAAGGTGCTGGCGCTGACCGATCACGATGACATGGATGGGCTGGATGACGCGCGCGCCGCTGCCGCACAGCACGGCATAACCTTCATCAACGGGGTGGAGATTTCCGTGACGTGGCGCACCCACACTGTGCATATCGTCGGTTTGGATATTGATCCTACTTACCCGCCGCTGGCGGAAGGGTTGCGCAACGTGCGCAGCGGACGCGGTGAACGGGCGCAGAAAATGGCTGCCGAACTGGCGAAAGCCGGTATCGGCGGCGTGCTGCAAGGCGCCTATCGCTATGCGGGAAACCCCAACATGATTGGACGCGCCCATTTTGCGCGCTATCTGGTCGAAGCCGGGCATTGCAAGGATGTTAAGAGCGTGTTTAATCGTTATTTGGCGAAGGGCAAGCCGGGTTATGTGCCGCACCAATGGGCGGCGCTGGCGGATGCGGTGAGCTGGGTGCGCGGCAGCGGCGGAGTAGCGGTGCTGGCACATCCCGGCCGCTATATGGTCGGGCGCAACAGCATGGGCAAGAAGACCATGCATGAATTGCTGGCCGAGTTCATCGAAAGCGGCGGACAGGCGATCGAGGTGGTGAGCGGCAGCCACACGCCGGAGCAGTATGCCGAGTTCGCGCGTTATGCCGCAGAATTCAATTTGATGTGTTCATGCGGTTCGGATTTTCACGGCCCGGGCGAGAGCTACCGGGACATGGGGCGGATGCCGGATTTCCCGCTGGGTTGCATACCGGTGTGGCAGCTCTGGGAAGAAAAAAATAACATGTAGGTTGGGTTAGGCCATCAGGCCGTAACCCAACGGAACAATTTTCAAACTGATGTTGGGTTACGCGATGAAGCTGCTAACCCAACCTACGAGGCAACGATTTTAAGAAACATTTGATGTCACAATTTTTTACCATACACCCGGACAACCCCAATCCGCGCCTGATTCGCCAGGCGGCGGCCGTGTTGCGCAACGGCGGCATCGTGGTTTACCCCACCGATTCCTGCTATGCGCTGGGCTGCCATCTGGACGACAAGGATGCCGTTACGCGCATTCGCCAGATTCGCCAATTGGACGAACAGCATCACCTGACGCTGATGTGCCGCGACCTGTCGGAAATCTCGCGCTATGCGCGCGTGGACAACAGCAAATTCCGTCTGCTGAAAAGCAACACTCCGGGCAGCTACACCTTCATCCTGGAGGCGACCAAGGAGGTGCCGAAGCGCCTGCAGCATCCCAAGCGCAGCACCATCGGCATTCGCATTCCCGATCATCCGGTGGCATTGGCGCTGCTGGAGGAACTGGGCGAGCCGATGTCCAGTTCCACGCTGATCCTGCCGGACGAGGAATGGCCCCTGAACGATGCCGAACGGATACGCGAATTGCTCGAAAAGAAAGTCGAACTGGTGATTGACGGCGGCGCAGTCGGTGTAGATTTCACCACCGTGATTGATTTGACCGGCGATACGCCGGTGTTGTTAAGGCAAGGTAAGGGCGATATTGCACCTTTTGGAATCGAGGAATTGTAGGTCGGGTTTTAACCCGACAAGGCGGCCCCAAAAAATACTGTCGGGTTAAAACCCGACCTACAAAATTTATGCGAATCAAAAATTAAATGCAATTAGAACAACTGATTCAAACCATCGCGCTCGCGGCGATCCCGGTGTTGTTCGCGATCACGCTGCATGAGGCGGCGCACGGCTATGTGGCGCGACATTTCGGCGACATGACCGCGTACCAGCAGGGGCGCATCAGCCTGAACCCTCTGCGCCACATCGATCCGGTCGGCACGGTGCTGTTCCCGCTGCTGACCCTGTGGCTGGGCGGCATCCTGTTCGGCTGGGCCAAGCCGGTGCCGGTCAACTTCGGCGCATTGCGCCGCCCCAAGCAGGATATGCTGTGGGTGGCGCTTGCCGGGCCGGCCTCGAATCTGGTGATGGCGCTGGGCTGGGCGTTACTCTATAAAATGGCGTGGCTGTTTCCGGGCAGCTATTTTGCCGAGCCGCTGCTGGGCATGGCCGAATGGGGGATCAGAATCAATGTAATATTGATGGTGCTGAACCTGCTGCCGCTGCCGCCGCTGGACGGCGGGCGCGTCGCGGTCAGCTTGCTGCCGCACCGCCAGGCTTATCAGCTGGCAAGGATCGAGCCGTACGGCATGTTCATCCTGATCTTTCTGGTGATCTCGGGCGTGCTGGGCTTGATACTGCTGCCGCTGGTGAACCTGATGTTCAAATTGATTTCGTTTTTAATCGGGCTTTAAAAATATGTTTGCTGATCGCGTTTTATCGGGGATGCGCCCCACCGGAAGTTTGCATCTGGGGCATTACCACGGGGTGTTGAAGAATTGGGTGCAGATGCAGCACGAATACG
>JAUYGW010000269.1 GCA_030690245.1 Gallionella sp.
GCTCGTGCCGGACATCGGCGACTTCAAGGACGTGAATGTCATTGAAGTGCTGGTCAAGGCCGGCGATACGGTCAAGGCGGAAGACAGCCTGATCACGCTGGAGACCGACAAGGCGGCGATGGACGTACCGTCGCCGTCTGCGGGCGTGGTCAAGGAAGTGAAGATCAAGGCGGGCGACAAGGTGTCGCAGGGATCGGTGATTCTGCTGCTGGAAAGCGGCGACGCGGCGAGTGCATTACAAGAAAACAAACCGGCCGCACAACCCGCTCCGGCACCAGTTTCGGCTGCTCCGGTTGCGGCATCTCCTGCACCTGCTGCGCAAACCCCAAACCCCTCCCGGCCTCCCCTTGTCAGGGGAGGAGAAGGCGCTGCTCCCTCCCCTGACAAGGGGAGGGCTGGGGAGGGGTTAGCGCATGCCAGCCCCGCGATCCGCCGCTTTGCGCGCGAGCTTGGCGTGGAGGTGGCGCAAGTCAGGGGCAGCGGCGAAAAAGGGCGCGTCACCAAGGAGGATGTACAGAGCTTCGTCAAGGCCGCGCTGGCGCAACCGCGCGGCACGGCGGGCGGCATCGGCCTGCGGGTGGCGGAAATGCCGGTGGTGGATTTCGCCCGGTTCGGCGCCGTCGAAGCCAGGCCGCTGTCGCGCATCCAGAATCTTTCCGGGGCGAACCTGCATCGCAACTGGGTGAGCATCCCGCATGTCACGCAATTCGAAGAAGCCGACATCACGGAGATGGAAGCCTTCCGCAAACAACTGGGAACGGAATACGCCGCGCAGGGCATCAAGATCACCCCGCTGGCTTTCCTGCTCAGGGCCGTGGTGGAAGCCTTGCAGCAATTCCCGGACTTCAACGCTTCGCTCGACGCCGGCGGCGAGAACCTGATACTGAAAAAATATTTCCATATCGGTGTGGCGGTGGATACGCCGGATGGGCTGGTGGTGCCGGTGCTGCGCGACGTGGGCTGTAAAGGCATCGTGCAACTGGCCAAGGAACTGGCTGAAATAAGCGCGCGGGCGCGCGACAAGAAGCTGACGGCTGCCGAGATGCAGGGCGGCTGCTTCACCATCTCCAGCCTCGGCGGTATCGGCGGCACGGCGTTCACGCCGATCATCAACGCGCCGGAAGTGGCGATTCTGGGCGTGTCCCGATCAAGCATGAAACAGGTATATCAAGACGGCGCGTTCGAGCCGCGCCTGATGCTGCCGCTGTCGCTGTCCTACGACCATCGCGTGATCGACGGCGCGTCTGCCGCGCGCTTCATCGTTTACCTGGCGCAAACGCTGGCGGACATCCGCCGCCTTGCGCTGTAAAGTTTGAAATCATTTAGCCACGGATTAACACGGATGATCACTGATAATCAGCAGTCACACAAAATTTGTTGTTTGCCTGGAACGTGCATGGGGAAATTGAAGCAGGCGCATATCCCTATCTGTGAAAATCCGTGTTAATCCGTGGCTAATTATGATTACTAGCGACTTGAGCATCACACCCATCGGTATCCTCGGCGGCACCTTCGATCCGATTCATTACGGGCATTTAAGGCTGGCCGAAGAAATGCTGGAGCTGGCGAACCTGAGGCAAATCCGTTTCATTCCCACCGGCATACCACCGCACCGCGCTGCGCCGCAAGTGTCCGCGCAGCACCGCAGCGCGATGGTGCAACTGGCAATCGCCGATCAGCCCGCTTTTGTGCTGGATGACCGCGAAGTCAGGCGAGACACGCCGTGCTATACGGTGAACACGCTGCGCGAACTGCGCGCCGAGCTGGGGGCGGCGCAGCCGCTGTGCCTGCTGATGGGCGGCGATGCATTCCTGCAACTGCATACCTGGCATGAATGGGAGCAATTGTTCGAGCTGGCGCACATCGTGGTCGGTTACCGCCCCGGCTTCACGCTGGAGGAGCGCATCCACAGCGCGACAGAGGAACTGCAGCAGCACTACCATGCCCGCCTGTGTACGGCTGCTATACTGTCGCAACAGCCCTGCGGGGGAATTGCCGAACTGGCCATCCCCAAGCTGGAAATTTCCGCCACCGATATCCGCCGCCGCGTGGCGGAAAACCGCACCATACGCTATCTGTTGCCCAACGCGGTGGCAGACTATATTCATCAACATCACTTATACAAACCATGCTGACTACCGAAGAAAAAACCCAAGCCGTCGTCGCCGCACTCGAAGACATCAAAGCCACCAACATCACGGTGATCGACACCAGCAAACTCAGCCCGTTGTTCGATCGCATGATCATCGCCAGCGCAACCTCCAGACGGCAGACCAAGGCGCTCGCCGACAACGTGGCGGTCAAACTCAAGGAGCGCGGCGAAGAAGTGCTGGGCCGCGAGGGGGAAGACAGCGGCGAGTGGATCCTGGTGGATCTGGGCGAAGTGCTGGTACACATCATGCAGCCCGCCATCCGCGATTATTACAACCTCGAAGAGCTGTGGAGCAAGGCGCAGGCGGCGCGGCCCAAGCTGGCCAAGGTGCCTGAATAAATATGAACATAAAAACCGCAATCAGCCACGGATGAACACGGATAATCACGGATAAAAGAAGAGTGTTATGAGAATCCATCACTCGCCCGGACGGTATACAGCGCTGGAAAGGAAATCTATTGATAATCCGTGTTCATCCGTGTTTATCCGTGGCTAGGGTTTTTTTCAGAATGAAGCTCCTCATCGTCTCGGTAGGGCACAAGATGCCGGAGTGGATCACGGCGGGCTTCAACGAATACACCAAACGGATGCCGCGCGAGGCGAGAATCGAGCTGCTGGAAATCAAGCCGGAGCCGCGCAGCACCGGCAAGACCACCGCGCAGATCATGGAGGCGGAAGCGCAGCGCATTCTCGCCGCCTTGCCGCAGAACTGCCTGCGTATCGCGCTGGACGAGCGCGGCTCGCAGCCGACCACCAGGCAGCTTGCCGTACAGATGCAGGACTGGATGCGCGAAGGGCGCGATGTGGCGTTCATCATCGGCGGCGCGGACGGCCTGCATGATTCGGTCAAACAGGCCGCGCAGCAACTGCTGGCGTTATCCGCGCTGACCTTGCCGCACGCGTTCGTGCGCGTGTTGCTTGCCGAGCAGTTGTATCGTGCGCATAGTCTGTTGCACAATCACCCTTACCATCGTGAATGAAAACATTTAGCCACGGATTAACACGGATGTTCACGGATTACCAACGGATGTTGGCAATCAGAACGGGCCGTCTGGTGCAGCCCGGCCTACGCATCACTCGGTGTTTAATCGGTGTCAATCCGTGTTAATCCGTGGCTAATTACAATTTTCAAGGTTAAACATGGCCATTATCCAACCACGTATCTACCTCTCCTCGCAAAGCCCGCGCCGCCGTGAGTTGCTCAAACAGATCGGCATAAACTTTGAATTGCTGCTGCTGCGTTCCGACCCGCGTCGCGATAGGGATGTGGATGAAACACCCCATGCCGGAGAGGCACCGGAGGATTACGTGCAGCGGGTTTGCCGGGCCAAGGCCGAAGCGGGTTACAGCGCGCTGCGGTTGCGCAGCCTGCCGCCGTTCCCGGTGCTGACCGCCGACACCACGGTTACGCTGGATGGCAAGATTTTCGGCAAGCCGGACAATGCCGGACAAGCCGCCGCGATGCTGCGCCAGCTTTCCGGCTGCGAACACCAGGTGCTCAGCGCGGTGGCCATCGCGCTGGGCGAGCATGTCGAAGTCGCGCTTTCTACTTCCACGGTGCGCTTCGCACCGCTAGACGAAGAGCGCATTCAACGCTACCTGCTTACCCGCGAATATACGGACAAAGCCGGCGGCTATGCCATACAGGGTCATGCTGGGGCATTCATCGAATACATTTCCGGCAGCTATTCCGGCGTGATGGGGTTGCCGCTGTTCGAGACCGTGCAGTTGCTGCGGCACTTCGATTATCCGACGCCATGAGCCCGAAATAAGCAGTCAGCGGGGTGGTAGGTGCGAATTCATTCGCACGAACAATCGGTTACATGCGAATAAATTCGCACCTACCAATGCCGCCAATACGTCGGAACAATAATATTTTCGCCAACTATTTTTCTAGGATGATATGAG
This sequence comes from Gallionella sp., assembly GCA_030690245.1. Taxonomy (GTDB): domain Bacteria; phylum Pseudomonadota; class Gammaproteobacteria; order Burkholderiales; family Gallionellaceae; genus Gallionella. Next base: position 4,061 of record JAUYGW010000269.1, read on the forward strand.
TGAAGAGATTCTGATCAATGTTACCCCGCAGGAAACCCGCGTCGCGGTGATGCAACTCGGCGTGGTGCAGGATCTGCACATCGAACGCAGCAGCAGTTGCGGCATCGTCAGCAATGTCTATCTCGGCAAGGTCAGCCGCGTATTGCCGGGCATGCAATCCGCCTTTATCGACATCGGCCTGGAACGCTCGGCGTTCCTGCATGTGGCGGACATCTGGGAAAACAGCAACAACGGCGATGCCGCCAAACCGATCGAGAAAGTCCTGTTCGAGGGCCAGACGCTGCTGGTGCAAGTGATCAAGGAACCCATCGGCAGCAAAGGCGCGCGGCTATCCACGCAGCTCAGCATCGCCGGCCGCCTGCTGGTCTATCTGCCGCAGGAAACCCATATTGGCGTGTCGCAGCGCATCGAAAGCGCGGTACAGCGCGATGCCTTGCGCGCCAGGCTGCAAGCCGCGTTGCCGCCGGAGCATCAGGGCGGATACATCATCCGCACCGTCGCGGAAGCGGTGGATGACCCGGATTTCCTGGCGGACATCACCTATCTGGACAAGCTGTGGAGCAACCTGAAAAACGCGGCGAAAAATGCCAGCGCGCCGCAATTGCTGTATCAGGAGCTCAATATCAGCCTGCGGGTATTGCGCGATTTCGTGAGCCGCGATACGACCCGCATCCTGGTGGATTCGCGTAGCACTTACCAAAAAATGCTGGAGTTCGCGCAGGACTACAACACTGCCGCAACGGACCGGCTGGAGCACTACCCCGGCGTGCGCCCGCTGTTCGACCTGCACGGTGTGGAAGAAGAGATCGAACGCGCCTTGTCCAAACGCGTCGAACTCAAGTCCGGTGGCTATCTCATCATCGACCAGACCGAAGCGCTGACCACCATCGACGTGAACACCGGTGGCTTTGTCGGGCTGCGTAATTTCGACGACACCATCTTCAAGACCAACCTCGAAGCCACGCAAGTCATTGCGCGACAGCTGCGCCTGCGCAATCTGGGCGGCATCATCATCTGCGATTTCATCGACATGGATACGCAGGAACATCGCGACGCGGTGCTGGAAGAATTCAAAAAAGCCCTGTCACGCGACCACACGCGCATCAGCGTGAACGGTTTTTCCTCGCTGGGGCTGGTGGAAATGACGCGCAAGCGCACCCGCGAGAGCCTGGCGCATATATTGTGCGAACCTTGCCCGACCTGCAAGGGACGCGGTGAGGTGAAGACCGCGCAGACCGTATGCTACGAGATCCTGCGCGAAATCCTCCGCGAGGCGCGCCAGTTCAACGCGCGCGAATATCGCATTCTGGCGTCGCAACAGGTGATCGATCTGTTTCTGGAAGAAGAATCCCAGTCTCTGGCCGAGCTTTCCGGCTTTATCGCCAAACCGATCTCCATGCTGGTCGAATCCCTTTACAGCCAGGAACAATATGATGTCATCCTGATGTGAGGCTCACGCGTTGATGCTGCCGGTCTGCTAGACTATATTCGCGTCCCGTACGCATTCCAATAAAACCGTCTCAGGGAGAAAAATATGTTCAAGAAGCAACTCGCGGCCTTGTTGGCTGCCGCCGCATTCGTTATGCCCATGGCTGCCCAGGCCAGCGACCACCATGCCGGTGATGCCGCCGTAGCGCAAGCCTTTATCAAGGAAATCCAGACCGACCAGAACGCCTATGCTGCTGCCAAGGGCGCGGCGTTCTTCCAGGAGCTGTCCAAAGGGCAAAAGCCACGCGCCACCGTGGTTTCATGCTCCGACTCTCGCGTTCACACCAATATGTGGGACAAGACGCCTGAGGGCGATCTGTTCATGATCCGCAATATCGGCAATCAACTGGCCACCGCCAAGGGCTCCGTGCAATACGGCGTGAATCACCTCGGTTCCTCGCTGCTGCTAATCGTCGGCCATTCCCGTTGCGGCGCGATCGGCGCGGCCAGCGGCGACTACTCCTCGCTGGAAGAACCAATCAAGAAGGAACTGGATACCATCAACATCGCCAAGGGCGTTGCCAGCATTGACGGTGTGAAGACCAACGTCAACAACCAGGTCACCGCCGCGCTCAAGGAGTGGGCAGCACAGGTGAAGAACGGCGAACTGCTGGTGGTCGGCGCGGTGTACGACTTTGCCGACGACATGAAGCAGGGGGCAGGCAAACTCAACGTCATTAACATCAACGGCGAGACCGATCCCGCCAAGCTGCACAACATGCCTGCGCCGCTGGCAAAAGCGGAACACGGGCATCACTAGGCTTCGCGGCAAGACGCGATGACAAGGCCGGCGCAAGCCGGCCTTGTTGTTTATGCGCACCCAATCCGCCTGCTGCACAAGTTATCCAAGGCGAGCATGAAGATTCTGCGCATGCTGTTTTTCCGTGATAAATCAATATGCGAGCGGCCTATATGAATGGCCAAACGCATCGAATACAATTGCATCACTTTAAACATACGCGCCTCATTCGGCGCAAAAAATATGATCCTCGTAACCGGCAGTGCCGGCTTTATCGGCGCGAACTTCGTCCTGGACTGGCTTGCGCAATACGATGAAGCCGTGATCGGCCTGGACAAGCTGACCTACGCGGGCAATCTGGAAAGTCTTGCCTCCCTCAAGGACGATCCGCGCCACATCTTTGTGCACGGCGATATCGGCGATGCAGAATTAGTGCCAAAGCTGTTGAAACAATACCGCCCGCGCGCCGTCATCAATTTCGCGGCGGAAAGCCATGTGGACCGTTCCATCCACGGGCCGGAAGATTTCATCCAGACCAACATCGTCGGCACCTTTCATTTGCTCGAGGCCGTGCGCGCTTATTGGTACGGTCTGGCGGATGAGGAAAAGACCGGTTTCCGCTTCCTGCATGTTTCCACCGATGAGGTGTATGGCTCGCTCGCCAAGGGCGATCCCGCTTTCAGCGAGACGCACCGCTACGAGCCGAACAGCCCGTACTCCGCCAGCAAGGCCGCGAGCGACCATCTGGTGCGCGCATACCATCACACTTACGGTCTGCCGGTACTCACCACCAATTGTTCCAACAACTACGGCCCGTACCACTTCCCGGAAAAACTCATCCCGCTGATGATCGTCAACGCGCTCGCGGGCAAAGCGCTGCCGGTGTATGGCGACGGGCAGCAAATCCGCGACTGGCTGTATGTCAAAGATCATTGCAGCGCAATCCGCTGCGTACTGGCAAAAGGCAGACTGGGCGAGGTATACAACATCGGCGGCTGGAACGAAAAAGCCAACCTCGACATCGTGCACACCGTCTGCGACCTACTGGACGAACTGCGCCCATTGAAACCGGTAAGAGGCCCACTCCCCACTCACGACTCACCACTTGCCACTTACCGTTCTTTAATCACCTTTGTCGCCGACCGCCCCGGCCATGACCGCCGTTATGCGATCGACGCGCACAAAATTGAACGCGAACTGGGCTGGAAGCCCGCCGAGACTTTCGAGACCGGCATCCGCAAAACCGTGCAATGGTATCTGGACAATCAGGGTTGGGTGGACAACGTGCAGTCCGGGAATTACCGGCAATGGGTGGAAAAGAACTACGCGGGGCGGGATTGATGAAAATCCTCCTGTTCGGCAAAAACGGCCAGGTCGGATGGGAGTTGCAACGCAGCCTTGCGCCGCTGGGCGAACTGATCGCGCTGGATGCCGACAGCCGGGAGATGTGCGGCGATTTCACCGATCTGGATGGCCTCGTCCGGACGATCCGTGCAGTATCTCCGGACGTGATCGTCAATGCCGCCGCCCATACGGCGGTGGACAAGGCCGAGAGCGAGCCGGAACTTGTGCGTACCATCAACGCGCTGGCGCCCGCAGCGCTGGCGCAGGAAGCCAAACGTTGCAACGCCTGGCTGATCCATTACTCCACCGACTATGTATTCGACGGCAGCGGCGATCAGCCGTGGCGGGAAACAGACAGCACCGCGCCGCTCAGCGTCTATGGCGCAACCAAGCTCGAAGGCGAGCGGCTCATCCAGCAAGCGGCTTGCCGGTACCTGATTTTCCGCACCAGCTGGGTTTATGGCGCGCGCGGCGGCAACTTCGCCAAGACCATGCTGCGGCTGGCGCAGGAGCGCGATAAACTCACCGTTATCAACGACCAGATCGGCGCACCCACCGGTGCGGATCTGCTGGCCGACGTTACCGCCCACGCCATTCGCACCGCATGGCAGCACCCGGAAATGTCCGGCCTGTACCACCTGGTTGCCACCGGCGAAACCTCGTGGCACGGCTATGCCAGCTTCGTTCTCGACTATGCGCGGCGCGCAGGCCTCGCGCTCAAGGTCGCGCCCGAAGCCATCCAACCCGTTCCGACCAGCGCCTTTCCCACGCCGGCCAAGCGCCCGCTTAACTCGCGCATGGATACTGCGAAGCTGCAAAGCGCCTTTGGCTTGACCTTGCCCATGTGGCAGAATGGCGTGGCGCGTATGCTCACTGAAATTCTGGACAAACAACTATGACCCAACGCAAAGGTATTATTTTGGCCGGCGGCTCCGGCACGCGACTGCATCCCGTCACCTTGGCAGTGTCCAAACAGCTTCTGCCGATCTATGACAAGCCGATGATCTACTACCCGCTGTCCACCCTGATGCTGGCGGGGATACGCGATATTCTGATCATCTCCACACCGCAAGACACCCCGCGTTTCGAACAATTGCTGGGCGACGGCAGTGCTTGGGGGCTGAATCTGCGCTATGCCGTGCAACCCTCGCCGGACGGCCTGGCACAAGCGTTCATCATCGGACGAGAGTTTATCGGCAGCTACCCTTCCGCACTGGTGCTGGGCGACAATATTTTTTACGGGCACTCTTTTCACAATCAGCTGAACACAGCAGCACAGCGCAATGAGGGAGCTTCGGTATTTGCCTACCATGTGCGTGACCCAAAACGCTATGGGGTGGTGGAGTTTGATGCAGGCGGGCGCGCTGTCTCGCTGGAAGAGAAGCCATTGCAACCCAAGTCCAGTTATGCCGTTACCGGCCTGTATTTTTACGATAACGAAGTGGTGGATATTGCCGCCGATCTCAAACCTTCCGCGCGCGGCGAACTGGAAATCACCGATGTCAACCGCATCTACCTGGAGCGCGGCAAGTTATCCGTTGAAATAATGGGGCGTGGCTACGCATGGCTGGATACCGGCACGCATGAATCGCTGCTCGAAGCGAGCCAATTCATCCAGACCATCGAACATCGCCAGGGATTGAAGATCGCCTGCCCGGAAGAAATCGCCTATCGCCAGGAGTTTATTGATGCCGCGCAGTTGGAAAGGCTCGCCGCCCCCTTGCTGAAGAGCGGCTATGGCGACTACCTGATGCAGGTGCTCAATGAAAAGAGTTTTGCCGGATGAAAGCGACCCGAACCGACATCCCCGACTTGCTGATTATCGAGCCAAAAGTATTCAGCGACGACCGCGGTTTCTTTTTTGAAAGCTACAACCGGTGCAAATTCGCCGAACTGACCGGGCGCGACGTGGATTTCGTCCAGGACAACCATTCGCGCTCGGCCAAAAACGTGTTGCGCGGCCTGCACTACCAGATGCAGCACCCGCAGGCGAAGCTGGTGCGCGTCGTGCAAGGCGCAGTACTCGATGTCGTGGTGGACATCCGCCGCGACTCGCCGAGTTTCGGGCGGCATGTCGCAGTGGAATTGTCCACCGAAAACAAACGCATGCTGTGGATACCGGAAGGTTTTGCACATGGTTTTACCGTGCTTTCGGACACGGCGGAGTTTCTCTACAAGACCACCGATTACTGGTATCCGGAACATGAACGCTGCCTCCGCTGGGATGACCCGGTTTTGGCGATTGATTGGCGGCTTCAGGCTGCTCCCGCCCTTTCCGGTAAAGACGCGCAGGGCAAGGCGCTTGCCGAAGCTGAGCTGTTTTAGCATCTCTATTGAATTTTCCATAATTGAGGACATAACCTCCGTATCTTGTAGGTCGGGTTTTAACCCGACATGTCGGGCTGAAGCCCGACCTACGGTTAACTACAAGTTGTCACGAATTATGAAAATCTCAATAGTTATTTCCCAAGACCATTTTTCCTCTTGGCACTCTTAAGTCATGAGTGCTAATATTAAAAGATAAGGAGGAAACATCATGAATACCACAATGAGTTTGCCTATGCCGCCCGCCGTTGGCAGTCTGGAAAGTTATATACAGACGGTGAACCGTTTTCCGCTGTTGTCGGAAGAGCAGGAGTTTGCGTTGGCGACGCGTTTCAAAACCGAAAATGATCTGGATGCCGCACGCGATCTGGTGCTTTCCCATCTGCGTGTGGTGGTGAGCGTGGCGCGCGGCTATGCCGGTTACGGGTTGCCGCAGGCCGACCTGATTCAGGAAGGCAATATCGGCCTGATGAAGGCGGTGAAACGCTATGATCCGGAGCGCAAGGTGCGCCTGGTGTCGTTCGCGCTGCACTGGATACGCGCCGAGATTCAGGAATTCGTGGTGCGCAACTGGCGGCTGGTGAAGATCGCTACCACCAAGGCGCAGCGCAAGCTGTTCTTCAACCTGCGCAGCATGAAACGGGGGTTGGCGCCGCTCAAACCGCAGCAAATCAGCGAAATAGCGCAGCAGCTCAACGTCAGCGAACGCGATGTGGTGGAGATGGAGTCACGTTTCGCCGGGCACGAGATCGCGCTGGAACCGTGCGGCAGCGAAGACGATGAAAGCTACGCGCCGATACACTACCTGGCTGACGGCGAGGAGCACGAACCATCGCGCATTCTGGAAACGACCGAGCGTGAGCGCCTGCAAACAGCCGGTCTGGCAAATGCGCTGTCCAGTCTGGATGAGCGCAGCCGACGCATCGTTGAGGCACGCTGGCTGTGCGAAGAAAATGCGGCAACGCTGCATGAGTTGGCAGCCGTATTCAACGTTTCCGCCGAACGCATCCGCCAGATCGAGCAGAAAGCGTTGAGCAAAATGCATGCAACACTGGCCGCCGTTTAACCACTAATCCGCGAAACAATAAAGCCGCGGATGTCTGCGGCTTTATTTTTGACTGCGCCCAAAACTGGTTTGCTGAAAAAGCATTCCTCGCGAAGAACACGGAGATTTTTCATGTTTTCTCCGCGCTCTTCGTGTCCTTCGTGGTTCAGCTGCCGTTTTAAGGCTTACTTCACTATCTTCAAATGCGGTTTCGGTTTGGGCTTGGGCATGTCATCGCCGCCCGTTGCACCCGGCGGCGGTTGTTGCGAATCGCTGCCCTGAAATACCAAACCCTGACCGTTTTCCTTGGCAAAGATGCCAATGACTGCTACCACAGGCACCATGAGATCGAAAGGGGTTCCGCCAAAACGCCCGTTGCAGGTGATCCACTCATTGCCCATTTCCAGGTTGCGCACCGCACCCGCACTGAGATTCAGCACAATCTCGCCATCCTTGACGAAAGCCTGCGGCACCTCGGTGTGCTCGTCGACACGAACCGCCAGATAGGGGGTCAAACCGCTATCCACGCACCATTCGTAAATCGCACGGATCAGGTACGGGCGCGTGGACAAATCACTCATTCCAACCCCATTTCGAAGGTCAAAAAAGGCGGCGACGAGCGAACGACGCAGATAGTGCAACTAGTGTCTAATTGCATTATTGATATACCCTTCTTAAACGAACATCTGTAGGTCGGGTTAGCGGCTTTATCGCGTAACCCGACGTGAGCTGGCACAAAGCGTCGGGTTACGGCGCAAAAAAACCGCGCCTAACCCGACCTACATACTTTTCGACGAAGTATCACCAAGCGCAGTAGTTGTGTAGAGGTTTTTCACTTGCGCATCGCCCTTTCGGAAGGCGTCAGCGCATCGATAAAACCCTGGCGCGAAAACAGCCGCTCGGCGTATTTCATCAGCGGGGCGGCATCCTTGCCCATCTGAATGCCATAGTACTCAAGCCGCCACAGCAACGGCGCGATCGCCACATCCAGCATGGAGAATTCGTCGCCCAGCAAAAACTTTTGCCTGGTCAATATCTGCGCAAGCTGAGTCAGGTTGTCGCGAATCACGGCGCGTGCCTTGTCGGCGGTTTTTCCGCCCTGCTCTATGGCGCCCACATGGCTGTAAAGCTCCTGCTCGAAGCGATGCAGGAACAAGCGGGCACGACCGCGCATGACGGGGTCCGGCGGCATCAGTTGCGGATGGGGGAAGCGTTCATCGATATATTCGTTGATAATGTTGGCTTCATACAGAACCAGGTCGCGCTCGACCAGGACCGGCACTTTGTTGTACGGGTTGATCACCGCGATATCTTCGGCGCGGCTCATCAGATCCACGTCGATTACCTCAAAATCCATCCCCTTTTCGTACAGCACGATCCGGCAACGGTGGGAATATGGGCACGTGGTGCCCGAATAAAGTCGCATCATAAGAACAATCTACAATCAAAAAAACCTGCAATCAAAAAACCACAAAAGCCGGAACCGCAAGCCCCGCCATAATGGCACTTAACAAAACAGCCGTGAAACTACCACAATCGAACCCCAAAATTCAACCGCTTGGTGAATATCTTTCCAAACTTATGACTTTAGTGTATGAATCGACAGGGGAAATTTCTCCAGAAAGCCAAGTGCGATAAAACCGGGGTTGTGGCGCACAGTTTGGCAAGTTCACCCACGGACACCAAATTATTGGCCAAGTCAGCGATTGCACGTCAAGTGGGCATCATCAATGTTGAGCCCGCAGGGTGGTGTTGCTATACTGGCCAAAAACCCGTTTAAGTGGGAACACTAATCGCGCGATCATTCAGGAGGTTGAGATGCAGAACATGGAACAGGCACGATTTAACATGATTGAACAACAAATTCGTCCGTGCGAAGTGCTGGAAGGGCGAATTCTGGAGTTACTCAAGCATGTCCGCCGCGAACATTTTGTGCCGGCGGAGAAGAGGGGATTGGCATTTGCCGACATGGAGATCCCGCTGGGTTATGGAGCCGCCATGTGGCAGCCCAAACTGGAAGCGCGCACCGTTCAGGAGCTGCATCTCACCCGCAATGACCGGGTATTGGAAGTAGGAACCGGCAGCGGCTATTTGACCGCACTGCTGTCCGCGCTGGCAGGGCATGTAACCTCGGTCGAAATCGTGCCGGAACTGAGCGCTATGGCCAGGCAAAATCTGGCCGCTTACCACCGCGACAACATCACTTTGAAAATTGGCGATGCGGCGCATGGCTGGGACAACGGCACGAGCTATGATGCCATCGTGCTGACCGGCTCAACGCCGGCATTGCCGGCAGCTTTCCAGAACAGCCTGAACGTTGGCGGACGGTTGTTCGCCATCGTGGGAGATGCGCCGGTGATGGAAGCAAAGCTGATTACCCGCGTCGCACCCGACACGTTCGAGACAGTCAATATCATGGAAACCAGTGTCGCACCGTTGCGGAATGCCGAACAACCCAAACGATTTGTGTTCTGAGTTTTTAACGTGAAACGTAGGGCATTCACCATTTTGTAGGAGCGGGCCATGCCCGCGACCGCTTGTGGTCGCGGGCATGGCCCG
>JAUYGW010000271.1 GCA_030690245.1 Gallionella sp.
CGCCATTCGTTCGCCACGCATGTGCTGCAATCCAGCGGCGACCTGCGCGCGGTGCAGGAAATGCTCGGCCACGCCAGCATCTCCACCACGCAGGTCTACACCCACCTCGATTTCCAGTACCTCAGCAAAATTTACGACGCGGCGCATCCGCGCGCCAAGAAGAAGATTTAAGAAAAAATACCAAAGAAAAAACCAAAGAAAAAACATGACCAGCCAGAAACCCAAACAACCCTCTACGCCGCATCGTCCCTCGCAGGGCAACCGGGATTTTCGCAACCGGATCAAACGTGGCGGCAAGCCGACAGACAGACAAAAAAAGGGCGAGCAGGAAAATATTCCGCGCGGCGCGCCGCAACTCCAGGCCGGTGACGCCACCGCGCAACCTTGCATCATTCTCAGGGCGGGGCGGGAGAAATCCCTGCTGCGCCGCCATCCGTGGGTGTTCTCCGGCGCGATCGAGCGCGTGGATGGCGCGCCGCTCAGTGGCGACACGCTGCCGGTGCGCGATGCTGCGGGGAATTTTCTCGCGTGGGCGGCCTACAACCAGGATTCGCAGATCACCGCGCGCGTCTGGTCGTGGCGCGAAGAGGAAGTCATCGACGCGGAGTTTTTCCGTCGCCGTATCAGTACAGCGCTAGAGGCGCGCCGCGCTTTGCTCCCTCGCACGCGGGCGGGGCAGGGTCGGGGTGAGGGGATGAACAACGGAGCGAGGCTCATCCACGCCGAATCGGACGGCCTGCCGGGCTTGGTCGTCGACCAATACGGCGATACGCTGGTAATGCAGATCGGCAGCGCTGGCGCGGAACGTTGGCGCGACGCCATCGCCGACATCCTGCAAGAGCTGTGCAATCCCGCATGCATCTACGAGCGCTCCGATTCCGATTCGCGCGGGCTGGAAGGGCTGGAGCCGCGCAACGGCGTGCTGCGTGGCGCATTGCCGGAAAGCGTCGAGGTCGTCGAGCACGGCTTGCGCTTCAGGGTGGATGTCGCGGCGGGGCAGAAGACCGGCTTCTACCTCGACCAGCGCGACAACCGTGCGTTGACCGAGACGCTGGCGCGCGATAAAGACGTGCTGAACTGCTTCTGCTACACCGGCGGCTTTTCGCTCTATGCGCTGCGCGGCGGCGCGAAATCGGCGCTGTCGATCGACGCGTCGGGTGACGCGCTGCGCATCTCTGAAGAAAATTTAACTCGTAACGGCCTGGACGCAACGCGCGCCGAATGGCAGGAAGCCGACGTGTTTCAGGCGCTGCGCAAGCTGCGCGACCAGGGCCGCACCTTCGACTTCATCATCCTCGACCCGCCCAAGTTCGCCCCCACCGCCGCGTTCGCCGAAAAAGCCGCGCGCGGCTACAAGGACATCAACCTGCTCGGCTTCAAGCTGCTCAGGCCGGGCGGCCTGCTCGCCACCTACTCCTGTTCCGGCGGCATCAGCGAGGATCTGTTCCAGAAGATCATCGCCGGCGCCGCGCTCGACGCAGGCGTGGATGCGCAGATCATCCATTATTTGCACGCGAGCGCCGACCACCCGGTGTTGCTCAGTTTTCCGGAGGGGGCGTATTTGAAGGGGTTGGTGTTGAGGGTGGCGGGGTAGCCTGTAGGATGGGTTGAGCGCAGCGATACCCATCATGAGCGGAGTCCGATTTAGTGGACGGGCAAGTCATCTGAATTGAGTGAGGCCAGATTTTATGGGCGGGCAAGTTGATGTTGCTTTATCAACTTGCAAGGAGAACGACATCGTGTTCGATCCGAATCGGTACCGTCAATTTCAGGTTTCATGATGGCAATCCCGTGGCAGCAAAGGCTGCGGCAGGTTGATGTAATCGCACTGTCGCAGCCCTGCAATCAACTAGCCGTCAGGCAAGCGCTTCCCACTTCACCCACACCCCGGGCTTGGTCATCTCGTGATCGGGCGTGGTCATGGAGCGATACATGGGACTATCCGGGTTGTTACACCAGCCGAGGCTGGTTGCGACCACCTGTTTCTTGTCATCGGTGATCTTCCTCATCCCACCCCAGAACCGGCAGGTGGCGCAGCGGAACTTGGTATCGGCTTTAATGTTCCAGCCATCTGCAGACATGCGTATTTCCTTGGGAAGTTCGTGTGCTTCTACCGTTCCAATGCCAGCCGCAGCTGCTGCCGCGAGGCTGGCCACTTGTATTGCGAAAGTACGGCGATTCTGGTCCATAATCGTTCCCCTCTCAAATAAGTTGGCGGTATTGCCGCAGTTATTAGACGGCTGCCCCCTGGTTTGTCAATGCTCGATAATCAAAGGCGGAGCCAAATTCTTTTCAGGATCAAAGGTATCATGCTCAAAAACAAGCAGGGGCGGATCACGGTTTTATGGATCACCCCGTTATTCTCCAAATTCATGTTTCGCCCGCAGGGGCGATTTCCCCTGGGTGTTCTTCGATGGCAACGAACGGCAATTTTGAAAACCTGCAACCGCAAATAGTCTGGGCGCACTTCGCGACGCTGTGCGCGATACCGCATTCGTCGCTGCATGAGGCGGCGCTGATTGGGCACCTGACCGCCTGGGCGCAGGCGCTCGGCATCGAGTCCGCCGTCGATGACGCGGGCAACCTGATCCTGAAGAAGCCGGCTAGCCCCGGCTGCGAAGGGCAGCCCGGCGTGATCCTGCAAGGCCATCTCGACATGGTGTGCCAGGCCAACGCCGGAACGCGGCACGATTTCGAGCGCGACCCGATCAACGCGGTGGTGCGCGACGGCTGGGTGGTCGCGGAGGACACGACGCTGGGCGCGGACAACGGCATCGGCGTCGCGCTCGCGCTGGCCGTGCTGGAAGAGACTGGGCTGATCCATCCGCCGCTGGAGGTGCTGCTGACCGTCAACGAGGAATCCGGCATGGATGGCGCGCGCGGGCTCGCACCCGGCACGTTGCAGGGCAGGACGCTGATCAACCTCGATACCGAGGAATGGGGGTATTTCTATCTCGGCTGCGCGGGCGGCGTGGATGTGGAGGTGCGCCACGATTGCGCCAGGGAAGATGTGCCGCCGGGCTACGCGCTGCTGCGGTTCGAAGTCTCCGGGCTGCGCGGCGGCCACTCCGGCATCGACATCCACCTCGCGCGCGGCAATGCGATCAAGCTGCTGGCGGAGGCGCTGCGCGATCTGGCCGCGCACACGGACTTGCGCCTGACCGGGATGCAGGGCGGCACGGCGCGCAACGCGATTCCGCGCGAGGCGTTCGCGACCTGCGCGCTGCCCGCTGCGATGGCGGCGAGCATCGATGAATGGGTGCGGCATCGGCATGAGGCATGGCGGCAGCGGTTCACGGAGGCGGACGCGAACGTGTCGTTCACGTGCAAGCATTACGACACGCCACCGGACAAAACCATTTCGCGTGCCGAACAGGATCGTCTGCTCGCTTTCCTCGACATCGCCGCGAACGGTGTCGCGCGCATCAGCGAGGACTTCCCCGGCGTGACCGACACCTCAAGCAACCTCGGCGTGCTCGCGCTGGAGCAGGGCGCGTTCAAAGCGACGTTCAAGGTGCGCTCGCTGCACGACGCACGCGCCGATGCGCTGGCCGACAAGCTGATCGCGCAGGCATCATCCTATGGTTTCCAGGCATGGAAGGACGGCGCGTATCCGGGCTGGACGCCTAACCCGTCATCGAACCTGCTCGCGCTGTGCCAGCGGGTGTATGCCGAACAGTTCGGCCAGCCCGCCGGCTTGCAGGTGATCCACGCGGGGCTGGAATGCGGCCTGCTCGCCGCGAGCCATCCGCATCTCGACATGATCTCGTTCGGCCCGGACATCCGTGGCGCGCACGCGCCCGGCGAGCGGGTGGAAATAGAATCCGTCGCTCACTGCTGGACTTTGCTGAAGGCGGTGTTGCAGGCGCTGGCGGGTTTAGCGGAGGAAGCCTCAATGCTTAAGCTCAATAACGCATTGCGCGCCTGGGGGACGCCCGGGTTCGGGGCGATGCTCAAGCAGGAGCTTGCGCAGCAGGCTGAGCGGCTGCCGTTGCTGCAAGGGTTATCAACCGGCAACTATGTCGCCGATGGCCCGATCACGGTAGCGATCAACAGTGTTGCCGAGCTGGATAATGCGATTCGCGTCAGGGCAGGAATCTTTTATCAGAGCGTGATCGGCGGGTGCAGTTGTGCGGGTGACCCGACCATGGCCGGGGGAAACGCCGAATACTGCGAGGTGCAACTGGATATCGATAAGGCCACCGCGGCAACCACGGTTACCCTGGTGGAGGGACAGGCGGACTGATCCGCTTCCTGCCGAATGGGCCATGTTCAATTCGCCGCCCCCCCCCTTTGGAGTCATTGACCCTGACGCCTCGGCGGGGTTGAATAGCCAACATTCCACAGATTTTAAAGGAGTTGGCCATGCAGATCCCGCAGCGTGACGGCGACGGTTATCTCGTCGATATGAGCGACTGGACGCCGGAGATCGGCCGCCTGATGGCCGAGGCGGACGGTTATGAGTTGAACGACAAGAAGTGGGAACACATCACGAAGGCGCGCGAATACTACGAGGAGTTCGGCTCGGTGCCGCCGATACGCAAGTTCGTCAAATACATCGGCGAAGACCAGAAGGAGGTGTTCGATCTGTGGATGACCGGCCCGATGAAGCCGATCACCAAATACGGCGGCATGCCAAAACCGACCGGCTGCGTCTGAAAGGCGCGCGAACACTGCATCGTGGATGCGAAATACGCCACGCGATACGCGCCTTCATGCAACTCATCTACCGCAATGATGCGGGCAAGCTGGCCTGATGAAACCACTAGCCATTCCACTAAGTTGCCCAAAGACGGCAACCAAGTGTCTGGTTATGGTGGCGGGAGCATTGAACCCGGCGTTGTCCGGGTATCAGAAAAGCAGTATTTTAAAACCAATCAGGACCAAGACCGTGCCGCCGAAAATCTCCGCCTTGCTTTCGAGCCAGGTGCCGCTTTTTTTGCCGATGAACACGCCGACCCAGCTGAAGGCGAAAGTTGTTATTCCGATGACGAGGCAGGCGATATAAGGGTTGGCGTCCAGCAGCGTCAGGCTGAATCCGGCGGCTATTGCGTCGATGCTGGTGGCGATGGACAGGATCAGCATCATCTTGTTGGTGACGGCCGAGATTTCTTCTTCGATGCCTTCCTGGAAGCCTTCATAAATCATTTTTGCGCCGATCAGCGCCAGCAGGCCAAAGGCTATCCAGTGGGCATAGGCATCTACCCAGCCCAGAACGCCCTTGCCGCCCAGATACCCGATGAAGGGCATCAGGGCCTGAAAGATGCCGAAGAACAGCCCCGCCTTCAGCGCCAAGCCGGGAGTATATTTTTTGGCGCCCAGCCCGATGGAAACCGCAAAGGCGTCCATGCTGAGCGCGACTGCCAGGATGATGACTTCTATCATCCTAGAAAACCCAGTTCAGCCATGGTTTGATTGGAGCGCGGGCTTCCAGCCCGCATGCGGACAGGATGTCCGCGCTCCCGACATCCATTGTTGGAATCGCCAAAAAGGTGAATCGCATCAACTGCGATAAAGTTAATCATCATATGGATTTCGACTGAAATAAAAGCGTTCAACTGAGGTTTTTAGGATCATGCCGCTGCGGCCAGCCGCCACAGCGAGGTAAGCTCCGCGGCCCGGGCCGTGTGCAGCGGGTCGCTGGTGTCGGAGACGCGGGGGTGATGCGGCTTCACGTCTATTTTCCCCAGCACCTGCAAGCCCGCCGCATCGATCGCGGCCAGCAATTCGGCGCGGGTGCGCAGGCCCAGATGTTCGGCAAGATCGGAGAGGATCAGCCAGCCCTCGCCGCCCGGTTCCAGATGCGCGGCCAGCCCGTTGAGGAATCCGCGCAACATGCGGCTCTCCGGGTCGAATATGGCGTGCTCGAGCGGCGAGCTTGGCCGCGCCGGAATCCACGGCGGATTGCACACGACCAGCGGGGCGCGCCCTTCGGGAAAGAGATCGGCTTGCACCACGTCGACCTGTGCGGCAAGGCCCAGCCGCGCCAGATTTTCGCGCGCACAGGCCAGCGCGCGCTGATCCTGATCGGTGGCGACAATGCGCTTGATGCCTCGGCGCGCCAGCACGGCGGCCAGCACGCCGGTGCCGGTGCCGATATCGAACGCCACCGGTAATGACAAATTCGCGCAGCGATTCGTTTGCTCCCTCTCACTCTCGTGGGAGAGGGGTGGGGAGAGGGGGACGAATATGCACGTCAGCTCGGGCAACGGAGCCTCGTTCACCAGTCCGATGTACTCGCCGCGTATCGGCGCGAATACGCCGTAATGCGGATGGATGCGCGCGCCCAGCGCCGGAATCTCCACGCCATTTTTGCGCCATTCGTAGGCGCCGACCAGTCCCTGTAGTCCGCGCAATGAAGCGACGTAGGGTTCGGTTGCCGCGCCGTAGGCTTCCGTGCAGGCCGCGCGCGCATCGGGTGCGCGGCGCAGCGGGATGCTGTGGTCTGCCTCGAACGGTATCAGCAGCATGCCCAGGGTGCGGGCGCGCTGCGATTGGGCGAGGCGATGCAGGTGAAAGGCTTCTTTAAGGTGAAGTTCGCGTAACGATTCGTTCGCTCCCTCTCCCGTCTCGCCAGTGCGAGCAGCTTTGCTGCCGCTCGCGGCGGGGATGCCCCCTGCGGGTACAGGGAGAGGGGAACGGGTATGCCCGTTGAGCGTGGCCGGGATTTTTCGGTTCTTATGTCTACGCGGTATTTCATCGGCGCGCCGCGCCATGGCCTGCAGCAATTGGCGCGCGTTCTGAAAATCGCCGCGCCACAGCAGCGCGGTGCCCTCGCAGGCCAGACGGTAGGCGGCATCGGCGGTCATACGATCGTCGGCGATCACCACGCGCCTGGGCGGCGGGGTGCCGCTTTCCGAGCGCCAGCGCGCGGATTTTTCTTCGTCCGCCTCGTTCCAGTTGATGATGGGATAGTCATTCATGTGATATGTACAGGTTAATGCAAAGCAACATTCAATGATGTAGGAGCGAGCCCTGCTCGCGACATGGTGATTGATCGCGAGCAGGGCTCGCTCCTACAGGGGGATGTCTCATTATTCAAGGTGCCGACTGTCTCCGTTACCGGCCTTCTTCTCTCTTGAGCTGCTGGTAGCGCAGCTTGGCGGCGTGATCGTCGCGCGCGGAATCGATTTCGCGCATCACGGAGCGCAGGTCGGCCTGCTTTTCGCTTTGCTGGAAGCGGCCGGTCAACAATGTGTCGGGAAACAGTTCGCCGCGCTGGTAGAGCGCCCATATTTCCTTGCCGTACTGGGTGGCTTGCAGCTCGGGGGCGAACTGACCAAAGTAGTTGGCCAGATTCTCGACGTCGCGCTCCAGCATGCGGCTGGCATTGTTGTTGGCGGCGGCGTCCACCGCCTGCGGCAAGTCGATGATGACCGGCCCCTGGCCGTCGACGAGGATGTTGAACTCGGACAGGTCGCCGTGGACGATGCCGGCGCACAGCATCAGCACGACTTGCCGGATCAGCATCGCGTGAAATTCCCTGGCCTGCTCTTCCGTGAGTTCCAGGTCGTTGAGCCGGGGAGCGGGCGCGCCCTGTTCGTCCGACACCAGCTCCATCAGCAGCACGCCCTCGTAAAAGCCATAAGGGTGCGGCACGCGCACGCCGGCGGCGGCGAGCTTATACAACGCGTCCACCTCGGCGCGTTGCCAGGCCGATTCCTGCTCCTGGCGCCCGTAGCGCGAGCCTTTTTCCATCGCGCGGGCCTGGCGGCTGTTCTTCACCTTGCGGCCTTCGGTGTAGTGAACCGCCTGATGGAAGCCGCGCTGGTTGGCTTCCTTGTAAACCTTCGCGCAACGAACTTCGTCGCCGCACTGGACGACATAGACCGTCGCCTCTTTTCCGCTCATGAGCTGGCGCATGACCTTGTCTACAACGCCGTCCTCAACGAGCGGTTCGATTCTTTTGGGGGTTTTCATTGGCTCAATGGGTCAATCAGTCTGTTATGTCTCAACTCTTCACATTTATTGAGCAAATTCGTAGCCTGGATGCAGCGCTAGCGGAATCCGGGGTCATCGTCATCCATTCCCGGATTGCACTGCGTTTCATCCGGGCTACCTGTTTGTTTCCGGCTCATCCGGCTTAGGAATATCCAGCGCCTGCTTGAGCATCGCGTCGCGCGTCTCGGGAGTCTCGAGGCTGATGCGGCCCAGTTTGCCGGCCCGGTATTCCGTCAGCAGGATCATCGCCGCTTTTTCCAGATCCGGTTCGCCGCCTTTGCCTTTCAGCAGGCAGCCGCGCTTTTTGGCGACGGCTTCGACCACGCCGATGCCATCCATCCCCGCCACATCCAGGCCGAAGCGCTCGGCGAGCCGCGCGGGATAGCGCTCCAGCAGAATGTTGGCGAGGTGTGCGGCAATCTTTTCCTCGATGACGGCGTTGCGGCCGATCGCGTGGATCGCGGCGAGCATTAGCCCGTCTTCAGGGTGTTCAATCTTCGGCCACATCAGGCCGGGCGAGTCGGTGAGCGTCATGCGCTCATTGAGCTGGTGGCACTGCTGGGATTTGGTCACGGCGGGTTCGTCGCCGACATTGGCGACGCGGCGCTTGAGCAGCATATTCATCAGCGTGGATTTGCCGACGTTGGGGATGCCCATGATCATCATGCGCAGCGGCTTGTGGTTGTTGTCGCGATGCGGCGCGAGCGGCTGGCACAGCTTGGGCACCTTGGCGGCGTCGCTGGCGCTCTTGCAGCTCAGCGCCACGGCCTTGACGCCTGCCTGTTGGTTGTAATAATTCAGCCAGGCCTGCGTGACGGCGGGGTCGGCGAGGTCGGCCTTGTTGAGGATCTTCAGGCAGGGACGCTGGCGGTGCTCGCGCAACTCCCGGATCATCGGGTTGCAGCTCGCTTCCGGCGCGCGCGCATCCAGCACTTCGATGACGACGTCGATAAATTCCATGGTCTCGGACGCTTTTTTGCGCGCCGAGGTCATGTGACCGGGAAACCACTGGATAGACATTTGACAGGTGCTTTTTGAATAAAAGCGGATTTTACTCCGGGTGGCTCACCCGCACCTGATAAAAACGGTGGTGATTTGCAGGGGCGGGCGATCAACCTCACGGGCACGGTAGAAGCCACCCCTGATAATGAAACCTGTTGTAGGAGCGCAATTTATTGCGCGAT
>JAUYGW010000286.1 GCA_030690245.1 Gallionella sp.
GTTGCTACTATATTTTAAAGTCGTTTCCATATCCCGAAAGATACAAAAACTTCCCAAAATCCAAGCACCTACACTCGTGGGTTGTTCGTTTGTTTTTTAAATATCGGCTGCCGTGGCAGCGAAGAGGTGCGCATTATAGGGACTAAAACTTTACTGTCAACTAAATTTTTGCACTTCGTTTCATCTGCCACCGAAACTGGGGAAACGTCATCATATAATTGATTATTAAGCGACTTTTTACCTTCATATCGCTTCGTTTCAACCCCGCTACAGCGAAGAGGTGCGCATTATAGGGAGTCAAAAATCCCCGTCAACACATTTCGTAATATTTTTTAAAAAAACATCGCGCACTCATGCTCGGACGGCGGATTGACTACAATGCGCACTCTTGCACAGAGGTAACAATGTCACTGATTACACTTGGAATTGAATCATCTTGCGATGAAACCGGTATCGCGCTTTACCAAATGGGGCGCGGGCTATTGGCGCATGCGTTGCATACCCAGGTCGCCATGCACAGCGAATATGGCGGCGTCGTGCCGGAGCTCGCCTCACGCGATCACGTCCGGCGCATCATCCCGCTGCTGCGCCAAGTCATATATGACGTCGATGTACCGCTAGCCAGGATCGATGCAATTGCCTATACCCAAGGGCCGGGTTTAGGGGGCGCATTATTAGTCGGCGCCAGCGTTGCCAACGCGCTGGCCTACGCGCTCGACATTCCCGTCATCGGCATCCATCACCTGGAAGGCCATCTGCTTTCCCCTTTATTATCTGATCCCGCACCGGAATTCCCCTTCGTCGCCTTGCTGGTTTCCGGCGGGCATACGCAATTGATGCGCGTGGACGGCGTGGGGCAATACACTTTGCTCGGCGAGACCTTGGACGACGCGGCCGGAGAAGCCTTCGACAAGAGCGCGAAATTGCTGGGCTTGGGTTATCCGGGCGGCCCCGCATTGGCAAAACTCGCCGCTTCGGGCCGTCCCGGACGATACAAGCTGCCGCGTCCGATGCTGCACAGCGGCAACCTGGATTTCAGTTTCAGCGGATTAAAAACGGCGGTATGGACGCTGGTAAAGCAAAGCGACCTCCATGAACAGACTCGCGCCGACATCGCCTGCGCCGTACAAGAAGCCATCATCGATGTGCTGGCGCACAAGGCGCGCGCCGCTCTGGCGCAGACCGGCTTGAAGCGGTTAGTCGTAGCGGGTGGCGTGGGCGCAAACCAGCTATTGCGCAACCGCCTGAATGAAGACATCGGCAAGCGCGGCGGCGCAGTGTTTTATCCCGACCTGGAATTCTGCACCGATAACGGTGCGATGATCGCCTTTGCCGGAGCGCTTCGCTTGGCGCAACAGCAAGGCAATAAGGATTATCGCTTCAACGTCAAACCGCGCTGGAATCTGGCAGAAATCACCAATCAACTTTAAGCTGGGCAGCTTAAAGTTATGCCGTACCTGAAAGACAGAACCCCGGAAAATTTCGCCCAACTGCTTTCAGCAATCCCACCTCCGATTCAAACCCATGAGCGCGACAAATTGCCGCGCGACATCATGTCGCATTCCGCAACTAATTTTTTGCCTGTAATATCCGAACGGGCTTAAGGTAAAAATCACCCTTGGGCTTTATTTGGATTCCGCCGTGCTTCACCGGCTGATTTGGTAAAGAACCAAAGATTTTCCAGAATCTTTGGTGCAGGCGGGGAATTGTTTGACTATTTTAACTTGGGAGACAAGATGAAAAAGAGTTACAAAAACACACTGGCAGCTTTAGCCGCCCTGGCCGCTTTACCGCTGGCTATCGCCAATACCTATGCTGCGGGTGCGGCGGCTCCGGCGATAACAGAGGCGGAAATCAAACAAGCAAACCAAATCTATTTCGAGCGTTGCGCAGGCTGCCATGGCGTGCTGCGCAAAGGCGCGACCGGCAAAGCGTTAACGCCGGATCTCACCTTGCCAAAAGGCACGTCTTTCTTGAAGAAGGTTATCAGTGCTGGCACCCCAGGCGGCATGCCGAACTTCGGCACCTCAGGCGAGCTGACCGCAGATCAAGTCGATCTGATGGCGCGCTACATACAGCAAACACCCGTGGCTCCGCCTGAAATGGGCTTGATGGACATCGAAGCTACCTGGAAGCTGATTGTGCCGGTGAAAGACCGCCCAACCAAGAAGATGAACAACTACAACATCTCCAACGTCTTTTCCACCACGTTGCGCGATTCCGGCGAAGTGGCGCTGATCGATGGCGATACCAAAGAAATCATCACTATCCTAAAGACCGGCTATGCGGTCCATATTTCCCGCTACTCCGCATCCGGCCGCTATCTGTATGTGACCGGCCGCGATGCCAAGCTCAGCCTGATCGACTTGTGGATGCCGACACCCGCCGTCGTTGCCGAAGTCAAGACCGGTGTCGAGGCGCGTTCGGTGGAAACCTCCAAGTTCAAGGGATGGGAAGACAAGTACGCGATCTCCGGCACCTACTGGCCGCCACAATACGTGATCCATGAAGGCGACACATTGAAGCCTTTGAAAGTCGTTGCGACCAGCGGCATTGCCTCCGAGACCAACGAATTTGTCAAGGAAGCGCGCGTCGCGGCTATCGTGGCCTCCCACTACAAGCCCGAGTTCATGGTCAACGTAAAAGAAACCGGCAAAGTGCTGATCGTCAACTACTCCGACCTGAACAATCTGAAGACGGTTACGATCGACACACCACGCTTCCTGCATGACGGCGGCTTCGAATCAACCAAACGCTACTTCATGGATGCCGCCAACGCCTCCAACAAGATCGCGGTGATCGACATCAAGGAAGGCAAGCTGACCGCCGTGGTTGAAGTGGGCAAGGTACCGCACCCGGGCCGTGGCGCCAACTTCATCGACCCGAAATTCGGGCCGGTCTGGGCCACCAGCCACCTCGGCGACGACACCATCGCGGTCATCGGCACCGACCCGGTCAAACACAAGCAGCATGCCTGGAAAGTGGTGCGCACCATCAAGGGTCTGGGCAGCGGATCGTTGTTCATCAAGAGCCATCCGAAGTCAACCAACCTGTGGGTCGATGCACCGCTCAACAAGGATGCCAAGACCAGCCAGTCGATCGGGGTGCTTGACATCAATAACCTTGAAAAAGGCGTCACCGTGTTGCCGATTGCCGAATGGGCCAATCTAGGTGAAGGCGCCAAACGTGTCGTTCAGCCGGAATACAACAAGGCAGGCGACGAAGTATGGTTCGCGGTCTGGAACGCCGCCGACAAGAAGTCCGCTCTCGTGGTGGTTGACGACAAGACGCGCAAGCTGAAGAAAGTAATCAATGACCCAAGGCTGATCACGCCTACCGGTCACTTCAACGT
The DNA here is from genome assembly GCA_030690245.1 of Gallionella sp. Classification (GTDB taxonomy): domain Bacteria; phylum Pseudomonadota; class Gammaproteobacteria; order Burkholderiales; family Gallionellaceae; genus Gallionella. The sequence goes on from JAUYGW010000286.1 coordinate 3,353, forward strand.
CAACAACACGATGCACGACATTTACTAAGATTTTTTTAGTAAATTCCGCTTCCGTCACTCCGGCAATTTTCACCGGAATGACGGATTGCAAAGGTTTATGCTGAAAAAACTTGCGGTTGGAGGGCGGGGTGACCCGCCCTTTTTTGTTTCACCAATAAAGCCATAGAGAAACATCATGAAAACTCAGCTAAACAAACGGCCGTTGATGTTAACGTTGGGCTGCCTTATTGGCCTGGCCAACGCGGCGGGTGCAGCGGAAAGTGTGGAAGAGGTAACGTTGGGTGAGGTGGTGGTGACAGCAACCAGAACCAGCGCTACGCTTTCCGCTGTGCCTGCCGCCGTAACGGTAGTCAATGCCAAAAATATTGAAACGAAAAATGCGTCACGCCTCGGCGATGTGCTGGATCAGGTGCCCAGCCTCTATTTGCGCGGCGGCGCGCTCGGCCAGTCGCAGGGCACCATAGGAACGAGCGGCATGTCGCTGCGCGGAATCGACCAGACCAGAACGCTTATTTTGCTCGATGGGCAGCCCATTCAGGATGCGGGTTCCGGAAAAGTAAACTGGCGGGTTCCGTTGATCGAGGATGTCGCCCGTGTCGAAGTCGTGCCCGGCGCGTTCTCTTCGCTGTACGGCAGCAATGCCATCGGCGGCGTGGTCAACATCATCACCAAACAGCCGGACAAGCGCGAGTTTACCGCCAAGATCAAGAAAGGCTGGAGCGATGCCAGCGGCGAGGACGTCAGCATTTATTTCCGCGACAGGATGGATAACGGGCTGGGCATTGTGGCCGGGCTCGGCTATCAGAACCGCGACAGTTATATCAATGACTTTGTTGTCAGGTCGCCCGTTGCGGGCGCACCCGGAACGGCGGTGACGGGCGCTCAGGCGACAACCACGACTGCGGGCGCGCAGGCCTATATCGTGGGCGACAAAGGGACTGCACCATGGCGGCAAATCAATGCAACAACCAAGGTTTCCTATGATCTGTCGGGCGAGGGCAAATTGTTTGGCGGCATTGCCTACAGCGAAACCGATCTGGGTTATACGATGTTTAACACCTACTTGCGGAATGCAACGACCGGCGCACCGGTTTCTGCCGGCACACTTGCCATCAACGGGCGGCGGGTCACGCTGTCAGAATCCAATTTTGTGAACAACTCGCCCTTGTATGAATCGACCGCACGGTATTTTTCCGGGTTCGAAGGCGCGGTCGGGAATGGCTATCTGCTGAAAATTGATCTGGCGCAGATTGAACGCCAGTACCGGTTCGTCAATGCAAATACGGCCTCTACCTGGGGGGCAGGCACAGGGACGCAGACGAATGCGCCCAATAGCGGGACAGATGGAACCGCTCAATTGAGTTTTCCTGTCGGTGACCGGCATTTTATCGTCAGCGGCATTTCGCTGCACAACGAGAAGGTTGATGGGACAACTTATACGCTATCGAACTGGCGTGACCCCGCTACCCGTACCGGCATAGCCGACGGCTATAGCGGTGATTCGACTACTGCTTCGTTGTTCGCGCAGGATGAAATCAGCGTGATCGATAAGCTTAAGGTTTATATCGGCGGGCGCTTCGACAATTGGCAGACCAAGGGAAACTATTACAAGAACACTGCGCCTGCCTCGGCCGTTACTTATGCATCGCGTAGTGCTTCATCATTTAATTCCAAGCTGTCGGCAGTTTATCAGGCGGCAGCTCCCGTCACCCTGAGGGCATCGTTCGGGCAGTCCTTCCGCGCGCCAACCAATAACGACCTGTATTCCTATGCGAACATTTTTGGCATTACCAGCATTGGAGATCCGGATCTGAAACCGGAGCGCGGCAAAACATGGGAAATCGGGGGAGAGTGGCGTGTGTCGGACAAATTCAAGGCCAGTGCCACTTATTACCAGACTATCCTCAAAGATTTAATTACCAACTTTCGCCTGAGCAATGTGCCCATTGTGTCAAAACGCATCAATGCGGGGAAAGCAAAAATTGACGGTGTCGAGTTGGCGGCAGAAGCCGGGCTGACGAACTGGCTGACGCTTAACGCCAGCTATGCCTACATAGGTTCCGAGATGCTCGAAAATAGCGTAGATCCTTTGAGTGTGGGCAAGCGGCTGATAGATTCGCCGAAAAATATTGTCCATACGGGTGTTACCGCTCAGCAAGGGCCTTGGACAGGCATATTGAACGCCAGTTATTCCAGCAAGGTTTTCTCTACCGCCCAGAACACCGACACGGCGGAAGGTGTACCGGGCAGCTACGATGCGCACACCATGGTGAACGCCAAGGTCGGCTATGCGTTCTCCAGGATGGTGAAGGGGTCGATTGCAATCAATAATCTACTGGATAAAAAAGCCTATTCGTTTTTCCTGCTGCCGGGCCGCAATGTAACCGCAGAGGTGGATTTCTCCTTCTAGCGCCGTGCAGCACGCCTTCCCGCCAAATAAATTATCGGCTTGCCCCCTATATTCCATCTTGCGAGCCGGGGGAAAATCGGTTCAAATACCGCGCATGGAAAAAAACGACCTGCAAGGTTTCATCATCCAGACGCAGGTAAATTACCTGCCAGACCAATCCGATGAAGCGAGCAATCGCTTCGTATTTTCATATACCATCAACATCACTAATCTCGGCAGAGTCGCCGCCAAACTCATCAGCCGTCACTGGATCATCACCGATGCCAACAACCACGTTCAGGAAGTGCGCGGACAAGGCGTGGTGGGTGAGCAGCCCCTGCTCAAGCCGAACCAGAATTTCGAATACACCAGTGGCACGGTGCTGTCCACCCAGGTCGGCACGATGCGCGGCAGCTACCGGATGCATGCCGACGACGGCACGCAGTTCGATGTTGATATCCCACAATTTGTATTGAGTGTGCCGCGTGTTTTGCATTAGCCGGTTAATGGATAACGCCAGGAATGCAGGGGCACGGGAAACTTTTGTTCCGGCACCGGCACGGCGCACCGCGCCCTTGCTGCTGGTTTTTCTGGCCGCCTGTGCCGCACCGCCCAAGCCACCGGTTGCGCCGCCAACTGTCCCGCCTGTTGCGCTTCCCGCCGCGCCGTTTGCGGTAAGCAAATGGGAGATGCTGCCGGACTGGCAGACAACGGATTTGCAGCCCGCCTGGACAGCTTTTTTGCAAAGCTGTCGCGCGCTGAAGAGCAAGCCGGGCTGGCAAACGGTATGCGCGCGCACCGTGGAATTGACGCAATCCGATAACGCCGTGCTACGCGCTTTTTTTGAGGAAGGCTTCACGCCCTACCAGGTCTTCAACCCAGATGGCTCTTCGCAAGGGCTGATTACCGGCTATTACGAACCGAAGCTGGCCGGCAGCCGCGTCAGAACCGAGCGCTTCCGCTATCCGCTGTATGCCGTGCCGGACGATCTACTGACCATTGATCTGGGCGAGGCCTATCCGCAACTGAAGGATCTGCGCTTGCGCGGGCGGCTGCAAGGCAAACGCGTCGTGCCTTATTACAATCGCGCCGAAATCGAAGCGGGGAAGGCCGCGCTGCAAGGACGCGAATTATTCTGGGTGGACAATGCGATCGATCTGTTCTTCCTGCAAATCCAAGGTTCGGGGCGCATCGAATTGCCGGACGGCAGCTTGGTGAAAATCGGCTACGCCGAGCAGAATGGTCATGCGTATATTTCCATCGGCAAGAAATTAGTCGAAATGGGCGAACTCAAGATCGAGGAGGCCTCGATGCAGGGCATCAAGGGTTGGGCGGAACGATACCCGGAAAAACTCCCCGCGCTGCTGGCGCAAAACCCCAGTTATGTATTTTTCCGCGAATTGCCGAGCGGTTTGTCCGCGCCGCTGGGCGCACTGGGGGTGCCGCTGACCGAGACCTACAGCATCGCGGTGGATCCGCGCACCATCCCGCTCGGCGCGCCGGTGTTCCTCGCGACCACGTACCCGAATACCGCCGAGCCGCTGAATCGCCTGATGCTGGCGCAAGACACCGGCGGTGCAATCAAGGGCGCGGTGCGCGCCGATTTCTTCTGGGGCTTCGGCGAGTTGGCGGGCATTCAGGCGGGACGCATGAAACAGGGCGGCCAGATGTGGGTACTGTTCCCCAAGGGCGCTGAGCCTGCGCTCAGCCCGTAGAAGCGGGGTTTGCCGGAACGGTAAGCCGGCTAAGCAACGATATGAGCTCGGTTGCCTCCGCTCTGCTTGGCGGCATGCAATGCCTGGTCGGCCAGTTTGACCAGCTCTGCCTCGGTGGATTCCCGCTCGGGCAGGCGATGGACGCCGCCGATACTGATAGTCACAACACCGTATGACGAGTCGCTGTTCGGAATATTGAGTGCGCGCACTTGTTCGCAAAGTTTTTGCGCATGGTGGCGCAGGTCTTCGATATTCGCGGCCAGCGATACCACGGCAAATTCTTCCCCGCCATAGCGCGCCGTGCAATCCGAGGTGCGCGCAAACGATTTGGCGATGCAATGGCCCACCATGCGCAGGCATTCGCCCCCCGCCGACTGGCCATAACGTTCGTTGAATTGCTTGAAATGGTCGAAATCGATCATCAGCACCGACAGCCCGCTATGGGCGCGCTGCGCGGCAGCAAACAAATGGGCGAGCTGTTCGTCGAAATGCAGGCGGTTGCTGAGGCCGACCAGATGATCGGTGTAAACCAGCGTATTCAACTGCTGATTAAGCGCTTGCAAATCGAGATTGGATTGATGCATGTGCTGTTCGAGCAGAGCACGCGCAGTCACATCCTTCTGGATGCCAATGAAATGCGTAAGCTTGCCGTCGGCGTCGTGTACCGGAGAAATGCTGAGTTCATTCCAGAACATCGAGCCATCCTTGCGGTAATTGCGCAACGTGACCAGGCAACCCTCCCCTTTGGCGACTGCCTCCCGGATAGTTTCAAGCTCCGGTTGCCCGGTATCAGTTCCTTGCAGGATGCGATAACTATTACCGATGACCTCGTCAGAGGTGTAACCGGTCAGCTTTTCAAAACCCCGGTTAACATAAATCAGAGGAAAACCCTTTTTCCTTGCATCGGCAACGGTGATGCCATCGTGCGACTGTTCGACCGCCTGGGCGAGCAGTTCGCGGGAGATGTTGATCGCTGCACTCATCCAAGCACCCTATTTTTTGCCGGCCTCACCCAGGCGCTTTTCCAATTCTTCGGCAGGCAGATATCCGGGAACCTGCATCCCATCGCCAAAGATCAGGTTCGGCGTGCCCGTAACGCGCAGCTTCTTGCCCAACGCCAACACTTTATCGGTGGGTGTCTTGCAAGACGCGCCAGCCGGCGCAATGCCGTTCAGCATCAGGTCGCCCCACGCCTTGACCGGATCTTTGGCGCAGTACACATTGCGCACAATCTCATCCGAACCCTGGAACATCGGGTACAAAAACAGGTACAGGGTGACATTGTCAATTTTGCTTAATTCTTTCTCCAGACGTTTGCAAAAACCGCAGTTAGGATCGCTGAAATAAGCCAACTTGCGCTTACCGTTGCCCTTTATTTTCTTCACCGCAAGGTCGAGCGGCAGCTTGTCGAACTCGATCGCAAACAATTGGCGGCGGCGCTCCTCCGTCAAATCGCGGCGGCTTTTTACCTCGATCACGCTGCCATCGAACAGGTATTGCCCTTGCGCATCGGTATATAAAAGCTGATCGTTGACGATCACTTCATAAAGCCCGGCATAGGGTGTCTTGACGATATGTTCAAGCTTGCCGATATTGGGAAATTTGCTTTGCAGCGATTGGCGAATCTCGTTCTCTCCGGCTTGTGCGGAAGACAGCCATACAAACAAAAACAGGGCGAACCACTTCGACAATGCCTTTAGTCCTGAGCCAAGCCGAAGGGTCGGGGCAGGAAATTTTTTAGTTGCAGCATAACGCCTGCCTTGGCGGGCATTAGCCTTCTCTGAAACTTCGCTTTGCTTCGTTTTCATGGATATTCTCTTGGGTTAATTGAAGACGTATCATGCTGACAAGCAGTTATTTTCCTTGCATTTTCGTTCACGCCGGTTGCACGCCATATTCGGGCGAGGCAACCAAACCGGTTTCCGCCAGCCAGCACCGGCCATCGCGATTTCAAAAATCCATAGAGGCAATCATAGCATGGCATCAAGTTTCATTTATAATCGCAACCCCCGCGAAAAATCATCATGCATATCGGCCCATACCAACTTAAGAACAATCTCATCGTTGCCCCCATGGCGGGGGTAACCGATCGTCCTTTCCGCATGTTGTGCAAACGCATGGGCGCGGGCATGGCGGTGAGCGAGATGGTGGCGTCCAATTCGCTGCTGTACGGCTCGGAAAAGACCAAGCGGCGCGCCAACCATGAAGGAGAGCCCGGGCCGGTCTCGGTGCAGATCGTCGGCGCGGATGCAAAAATGCTGGCGCAGGCCGCAAAATATAACGTGGATCACGGCGCGCAGATCATCGACATCAACATGGGTTGTCCGGCCAAAAAAATCTGCAACGTGATGGCCGGCTCCGCGCTGTTGCAAAACGAGAAACTGGTGGCGGAAATCCTCGAAGCGGTGGTCGGCGCGGCGGATGTGCCGGTGACGCTGAAGATACGCACCGGCTGGGACAAACAGAACCGCAACGCAATACGCATTGCCCGGATTGCCGAAGCCTCCGGCATCCAGGCTCTGGCGATCCATGGCCGCACCCGTGCCTGCGCCTATACCGGCGAGGCCGAGTACGACACCATCGCGGCGGTGAAGGCCAGCGTAAACATCCCCATCATCGCCAACGGCGACATCACCACGCCGGAGAAAGCCAGCTACGTGCTGAAACATACCGGCGCGGACGCCGTGATGATCGGCCGCGCGGCGCAAGGCCGACCGTGGCTGTTCCGCGAAATCGACTATTTCCTTAAAACCGGCACGCACCTGCCCGCGCCGGAAACCGGCGAGATCCAGCGCGTGCTGCTGGCGCATGTGCGTGAGCTGTATGACTTCTACGGCGAGCACAACGGGTTGCGCGTGGCGCGCAAACACATTTCCTGGTACACCAAAGGGCTGGCCGGCTCGGCACATTTCCGCCACCGGATGAATCAATTGGAAAGCCCTGCCGAGCAATTGACGGCAGTCGATGATTTTTTTGCGGAACAGGCGCAGCGCGGAACACAACTGCATTACGTTGAGGAACTGGCAGCATGAACAATTGCGAAATAAACGAAAACGACATAGCGCGCTGTGTGCGCAAGGCGCTCAAGGAATATTTCAAGGACCTCGACGGCGAAGAGCCATGCTGCGGCATGTATGACATGGTGATGGACTGCGTCGAAAAACCACTGCTCGAAATGGTGCTGGCCCACGTCGGCGGCAACCAGTCGCGCGCATCGGAGATGCTGGGCATCAACCGCAATACGTTGCGCAAGAAAATGTTGCAGCATTGTATTTCGTAGGGCACGCCGTGCCGGAACAAACACCTCACGCCCCCCATTTCTTTTTAAACTGGAACCATCATGGCAACCATCAAACAAGCACTCATCAGCGTGTCGGACAAATCCGGCGTTCTCGAATTCGCACAAGGCTTGAACCAGCTTGGCATAACCATCCTCTCGACCGGCGGCACGGCCAAACTGCTCGCAGATAACGGCGTGCCTTGCACCGAAGTGGCCGATTACACAGGTTTCCCCGAGATGCTGGACGGTCGCGTGAAAACGCTGCAACCGAAAGTCCATGCAGGCATCCTTGCGCGCCGCGACCTGCCCAAGCATGTCGCCACGCTGGAAAAGCATGGCATCCCGACCATCGACCTGGTGGTGGTAAACCTGTACCCGTTCGCGGCGACCGTCGCCAAACCCGGCTGCACGCTGGAAGATGCCATTGAGAACATCGACATCGGCGGCCCGACCATGGTGCGCGCGGCGGCGAAGAACCACGCGCATGTCGCCATCGTCACCGACCCGACCGATTACCCTTCGGTGCTGGCCGAGATGCAAACCAACAATGGCGCGGTTTCCGATGCATCCCGCTTCGATCTGGCGAAGAAGGCGTTCTCGCATACCGCCGCCTACGACAGCATGATCAGCAACTACCTCACTGCCATCGACAGCGACGGCACCAAGAGCGCGTTCCCGGCGCAGATCAACTTCAACTTCGCCAAGGTGCAGGACATGCGCTACGGCGAAAACCCGCACCAGAGCGCGGCGTTCTACCGCGACCTGATTCCGTTGGCGGGTGGCATCGCGGGCTACACCCAGTTGCAGGGCAAGGAACTGTCCTATAACAACATCGGCGACGCCGATGCGGCGTGGGAACTGGTGAAGACTTTCGATCAACCTGCCTGTGTCATCGTCAAGCACGCCAACCCGTGCGGCGTGGCGATCGCCGATAGCCCGCTGAATGCCTACAAACTGGCCTATGCGACCGACACCACTTCCGCGTTCGGCGGCATCATCGCCTTCAACCGCGAACTGGATGCCGAGAGCGCGACGCAGATCACCGCCAACCAGTTCGTTGAGCTCATCATCGCACCGGGCGCTTCCGAGGCCGCGCTCAAGATCACAGCGGCGAAGCAGAACGTGCGTGTGCTCACCGCGCCGCTGTCCAATGCGCATAACCAGTTCGACTTCAAGCGTGTCGGCGGCGGCCTGCTGGTGCAATCGCCGGATGCGCTCAACGTGCAGGCGTCACAACTCAAGGTGGTCACCAAGGCGCAACCCACCAAAGAACAACTGCAAGACTTGCTATTCGCGTGGCGCGTGGCGAAATATGTGAAATCCAACGCTATCGTATTCTGCAAGAACGGCCAGACGCTGGGTGTGGGCGCTGGTCAGATGAGCCGCGTGGATTCCACGCGCATCGCATCGATCAAGGCACAGAATGCCGGGCTGAGCCTGGCGGACTCCGTCGTGTCATCGGATGCGTTCTTCCCGTTCCGCGATGGCATCGACGTGCTGGCACAGGCCGGTGCGAAAGCGGTGATCCAGCCGGGCGGCTCAATGCGCGACGAGGAAGTGATCGCGGCGGCGGATGAGCATGGCCTCGCTATGGTGTTCACCGGCTTCCGTCACTTTAGACATTAAGCCTGTAGCGGGTGGCGTGTAGCCAGTAGCAAAAGCGCGCCCTATGGGCGCACATCCAGGCTACCCGCTACGAGCTACTGGCTACAAGCTGGAGAACAAGCATGAAAATTTTAGTAATTGGTTCCGGCGGACGCGAACACGCGCTGGCATGGCGTTTGGCGCAGGGCGCAAAGGTGCAGAAGGTGTATGTTGCACCGGGCAATGCCGGCACGGCGCTGGAGGACGGCGTGGAGAATGTCGCCCTCAACGCCATTCCCGACCTGATCGAATTCGTGAAACGCGAAAATATCGAGCTCACCGTGGTCGGCCCGGAAGGGCCGCTGGCGGCGGGCGTGGTCGACGACTTCCGCAAGGCCGGACTGAAGATATTCGGCCCGACCAAAGCCGCCGCGCAGCTGGAATCTTCCAAGGATTTCGCCAAGCGCTTCATGACGCGCCACCACATCCCCACCGCATTCTTCGAGACCTTCAGCGACATCGCGGCAGCGAAAGCCTATGTCGAGAAGCACGGCGCCCCCATCGTCATCAAGGCGGACGGCCTCGCTGCGGGCAAGGGCGTAGTCGTCGCGATGGCCAAACAGGAAGCGTTCGATGCAATCGACATGATGCTGTCCGATAACAGGCTCGGCGACGCCGGTGCGCGCGTGGTGGTCGAAGAATTTCTTGCCGGCGAAGAGGCCAGCTTCATCGTGATGGCGGACGGCAAAAATGTGCTGGCGATGGCGACCAGTCAGGATCACAAGCGCCTGTTGGACGGCGACCACGGCCCCAACACCGGCGGCATGGGCGCATATTCGCCCGCACCCGTGGTCACACCGGAAATCCATGCGCGCGTATTGCGCGAAGTGATCCAACCGGTGATGCGCGGCATGGAACAGGAAGGCATCACTTACACCGGTTTTCTCTATGCCGGGTTGATGATCGACCCGCAGGGCGGCATCAAGGTGCTGGAATTCAACTGCCGCATGGGCGACCCGGAAACCCAGCCGATCATACTGCGCCTGAAAAGCGATTTCGCCGCCATCCTCGAACACGCCACCGACGGCACGCTGGATCAGGTGGAAGCCGAATGGGATCGGCGCACCGCGCTGGGCGTGGTGATGGCGGCGGCAAATTACCCTGACATACCGCGCAAGGGCGATGCTATCACCGGTTTGCCCGATTATCTTAAATCAGGGGAGCTGGAAGACGCGCATGTGTTCCACGCCGGCACCACGATGCAGGACGGCAAGGTGGTGACCAACGGCGGGCGCGTGCTGTGCGTCACCGCGCTGGGTACGATGGTGAAGATGGCGCAGAAGCGCGCCTATGAAATCGCCGGCGAAATTCACTTCGATGGCTGCCAGATGCGCCATGACATCGGCTGGCGCGCTCTTTCAAAGAAATAATTTAGCCACGGATAAACACGGATGTTCACGGATTATCAAACGATTGGAATCCTCAAAAATTGCCAAGCAGCTTATTGGTTTTTTATCCGCGTTAATCCGTGCCCATCCGTGGCTGGTTGCTTTTTCTAGGGCACCTCTGCGTGTTTTCGCGTGCCATTGCAGCACATCTCAGGCGCGGCGGGCTGATCGCCTACCCCACCGAATCCTGCTATGGGCTAGGCTGCGACCCGGACAACCGCGCTGCCGTACAGCGCCTGCTCAAACTCAAGCAGCGCCCGCAACATAAGGGGTTGATCCTAATAGCGGCGAGTTACCGGCAAGTGGCACGCTATCTGCAACCGCTCACCCCTGCCCAGCAGCGGCAACTGCATGAGGCGGGCGCGCAGGTGGTTACCTGCCTGATGCCTGCACATCACTCTGCGCCGCGCTGGCTGCGCGGCGCGCATGACACGCTGGCGGTGCGCCTCACCACGCATCGGCAAGCTGCGCAACTCTGCCGGGGCGTGGGCAGCGCGCTGGTCTCCACCAGCGCCAACCGCAGCGGGCAGCGCCCCGCGAAGACTTACGCGCAATGCCAGCGCCTGTTCGGGCGCAAGGTGTGGGTATTACCGGGACGCGTAGGCAAGCGCAAGAATCCTTCCACAATTCGCGCCTGGGCGAATGGCCAAGTCATTCGCGATTAAACAAGGGGGAAATCATGAGCAGCTTCGATTCCGCAGCCGTCAAAGAATATCTGCTTGAACTGCAAGACCTGATCGTCGCGCGCCTGGAACAGGTGGACGGCAAATCGTTCCGTCACGACAACTGGGACAAGGGCGATGGCTAACGAGCCGCGCGGCATCGGCGGCATCTTTTTCGATGACCTGAGCGAACCGGATTTTGCGACTGCGTTTGCCGTCCAGCAAAGCGTCGGCGACCACTTCCTGTCTGCCTATGTGCCGATCCTGGAACGCCGCATGGACACGCCCTACGGCGAGCGCGAACGCGATTTCCAGCTCTACCGGCGCGGGCGCTATGTCGAATTCTACCTGGTGGCCGGCCGCGGCACCATCTTCGGCCTGCAAACCAACGGGCGCACCGAGTCTATCCTGATGTCCATGCCGCCGCTGGTGAAATGGCGCTATGACTGGCATCCCGAGCCAGGCACGCCGGAGGCGGAGTTGTATGAGGAATTCCTGAAGCCGAAAGATTGGGTATAAGAGCAACCGCAATCAAACCCGCCGCTGACCCACCTCACTCATTTTTAAATCTTCCGCAGCACGATGCCGCGAAACCAGCCTCCGGCGAGCAGCGGTATATCGCTAACCACTTGCAGTTGCGGCACTTCACGCAGCACTTCCTCGAACACCACATCCATCCTCGTGGCAATGCGGCGCGTCAGCGGGTTGAGTGCGCGGCGCAGCCATGCATGTTGCTGCGGACGAAGAAATTTATCGAAGACGTGGATCGTACCGCCGGGCTTGAGCACGCGCGCCGCTTCGCTCAGGCATTTTTCCGGATGCGGTACGACAGCGAGGATGAGATGCAGCACAACATGATCGAACTGCGCATCGGCAAACGGCAGCGCCATGCTGTCGCCCAACACCCAGTCGATATCCAGGTGCGCGCCGCGCCGCCGGGCGCGCGACAGCATCGCGGTGCTGAAGTCGAGCGCAGTGTAGCGGTGTATCGCCGGCAACAGCGGCAAGTCCAGCCCCGTACCGACACCACTTAACAATACCCTGATGGCCTCCTTAGCCGACAAGGCGCGCAGCGACCGGGTGCGCGCCTTCAGCAGCGGGCGCTCTATGGCCAGATCGTAGAGCGGCGCAATCAGGTTGTAGCTCCGCCTGAGCAGAGGGTTTTCGCAGTAGGGTTGCTGGGCGTGCATCATGAAACAAGTGTAGCGGAAATTTCAAATTTGCAGCCCGGATGCAACACAGTGTAATCCGGGGGGAGTGCCGCAGCTCCCCGGATTCCGCTATCGCTGCATCCGGATTTACCGGGTGCGCACCAAATAATCCAGCGCAATACCCGCAAATACCGCCGCGCCGAACCAGTTGTTATGCAGGAACGCCTTGAAGCATTCTTTGCGACTCCTGTCCTTGATGAGGGTGTAGTGATACAGCGCAACGCCTGCCGCAACCAGCAGCCCGGCGTCATAGATCCAGCCCAGCCCGACCATTTGCCCTGCCACCGCCAGCAAGGCCAAGGTAATGGCATAGCAACCCATCACCGCCGCCACGTCGTATTTGCCGAAAAACAATGCCGAGGACTGGATGCCGAGATGGATGTCGTCGTCGCGGTCGACCATCGCGTATTCGGTATCGTAGGCGATTGCCCAGAACACATTGGCGAGCAGCAGCAGCCATGCCACCGGCGGAACATCGCCTAGCTGCGCGGCAAACGCCATCGGAATGCCGAAGCCGAAGGCAATGCCGAGATAGGCTTGCGGGATAACGAGGAAACGCTTGGTAAACGGATAGCTGGCGGCAAGAGATACGGCGGGAAAGGACAGCAGCCAAGTCAGCGGATTGAGCGGCAGGATCAGCAGAAAAGCTGCAAACGCCAGCCCGGCGGCCAGCCACACCGTTTCGCGCTCACTGACCTTGCCGCTGGTGAGCGGACGCTCCTTGGTGCGCTCGACATGCTTGTCGATGTGACGGTCGGCATAGTCGTTGATGGCGCACCCGGCAGAGCGCATCAGCGCGGTGCCGAGCGTAAAAATCAGAACGATAAGCCAGGCCGGATGCCCCTCGCCCGCAATCCACACCCCCCACAGCGTCGGCCACAACAACAGCAAAATGCCGATGGGACGGTGCAGGCGGGTGAGCTGAATATAAAGCGAGAGACGTTCGATGAGGGTCATTTCTTATTTAAATAGCAATCTTTCAATTTCCAGACACCTTAATATGGGCGCCCCGTATCTGCAATAGCGGGTGCCGTAAATTTCATATTGCATCTGTCCAAAAGGATTGTGTTGCAAAAAAACAACATAATTTAAAGCTTAGTTTGCATTCCACTTTCCTTATAAGGACAATTCGTCTTGGAACTCCCGAACATTAAGGATTTTTTAGATTCGGTTGTTATCGACATCAGCTTCAAGATATAGCAATAAGCAGCAAGGTATTATTTTTATAACATTAAAATGGAGAAAACCATGTTACTCAAGAAACACCCTATATCGAGCATCGCCGCCCTGTCAGCCCTTCTGTTCGCACAAAGCGCTTTGGCAGCGGACACGCTGACCGACGCATTGACCGGCGGCAAGGCTAATGTAAATTTGCAAGTTCGCTATGAAGGCGTCAGCCAGAATAACGCATTGCAGAATGCGGATGCCACAACGGCACGCTTGCGCCTGGGCTACACAACCGGCACCTTTAATGGTTTTGGTGCGATGGTTGAAGCAGAGTCAACAACCGCCCTTGGCAACAAGAAATACAACAGCTTGGCAGCAGGCAATCCTGGCTTTGGCACTCATAGCGTCGTGGCGGATCCGGAAGCCACCGAAATCAACCAGGCGTACCTGAGCTACAGCGGCATCGCCAATACAACCGCGAAGTGGGGCCGCCAGCGCCTCATTCTGGACAATGCGCGCTTTGTCGGTAACGTAGGCTGGCGCCAAAACGAGCAGACCTTCGATGCCTTCACGCTTGTCAACAAGTCGCTGCCCAGCACTACAATTACCGCAGGCTATATCACCAATGTCAATCGCGTTTTCACTGACAATTCGGCCGCCACTACCGGTGCCGCCGCAGGTAACCACAAATCGAAGCACACCATCTTGAATGCAAACTACAAGGGTTGGAGCTTAGCCAGCATAACCGGCTATGCCTACCTGCTGGACTATGACACCACTACAGGATTTACTGGCAACAATTCTGACACTTTCGGCCTGCGCTTAAACGGCAGCACCGCTATGGGCGGCAACAAGCTGCTGTACACGGCAGAATTTGCAGAACAGCGCAGCGCTCACGGCAATGCGACCAATTACAAAACCAGCTACACCCTGCTGGAAGCCGGCGTAGACGTTACCAGCATTGCGGTATTCAAGCTGGGCTATGAAGTGCTGGGTTCCGATACCGGCTTGGCCAACACGCAATTCAAAACCCCGCTGGCTACGCTGCACGCCTTTAACGGCTGGTCGGATCAGTTTTTGGCCACGCCCAACCAAGGTCTGAAAGATACCTATGTATCGGCAAACACCAAACTGGCCGGCATCGCTCTTGGTGCAATCTATCACGACTTCCGCACTGACATGACATCCACTACGCTTCCAAACAGCAACCTTGGCGAAGAATGGAACTTGGTAGCGACATACAAGTATGATAAAAATTACTCAGTCGGATTGAAATATGCCGATTACAAGGCAGGTACCAATAATGCTGCCGCCCTTGTCGACACCAAAAAGACTTGGCTGTGGGGTGCGTTCAATTTCTAAAGGCCTGTCGATCTGCGAGTTGAGCCGGACACCCTACTCAACTCAAGGACAAAAACTAACGGGCATCTTCGGATGCCCGTTTTTTTATTGCCTCGAAAATGCCAAGTACGCAGCGAACCCTCGCAAGCCCAAAGGAGTCAAACCTGCATATTCATGATGTCGTTGTAAGCCTGCACGACCTTGTTGCGCACCTGAACGGTGGCCTGGAAATTGATGCTGGCTTTCTGCATCGCAATCATGGTGTCGCTCAAACTGACGCTGTTGTCACCCAGCACAAAAGCTTTTTGCATATCCTCCGACTGGGCCTGTACCCGCGCCACCCCGTCCAACGACGATTTCAACACATCCGCAAAATCCATTTTGCCGGCTTGCGCCGCCTGGCTCGGTTCGTGCAATCCCGCTGCCGCCGCCGCAACACGCATTTGCGCCAACAAGTTATCTACTGCCGAGGTATTCATCTCGCGCCTCCTTTTTTAAGTCAGCGCACAATATCTGATCGGCTGCCGTCTTTATAATGGAAACAAGCATGGGTTTTTCCTTTTATTCAGCTTTTCAAAGGGCTATGTGCCACTGGTAACATGCTAAGTGTACAAGTGGCTTTAAGGTATGGTTCCAAATCATTATGGCTGAACAAAAAAACAAGGCGGTGAATCTGTTGGATCAGCTCACCCTCCAGCAAAAAATGGGGGTGATGGTTGGCGTTGCGGCTTTGTTCGCGCTCATCGCCGGAGCATGGATGTGGGGACAAACACCCGACTACCGTGTGCTGTACAGCAATCTATCCGACCGCGATGGCGGGGCCATCATCGAGTCGCTGCAACAAATGAATGTCCCCTACAAGTTTGCCGAGGGCGGCGGCGCCTTGCTGGTAGCTTCCAATCAGGTGCATGAAGCCCGCCTGAAGCTGGCTTCGCAGGGTCTTCCCAAGGGGGGGAACGTCGGGTTCGAATTGATGGAAAACCAGAAGTTCGGTATCACCCAATTCGCCGAGCAGGTCAATTACCAGCGCGCGCTGGAGGGTGAACTGGCACGCTCGGTAGAAAGTATCGGGGCGGTAGCCGCCGCACGCGTTCACTTGGCCATTCCCAAACCCAGCGTATTTGTCAAAGAACAACAAAAACCCAGCGCATCCGTGGTGCTTTCCATGCAAGGCGGGCGATTGCTCGATTCCGCGCAGGTCAGCGCAATTATTCACCTGATTTCGAGCAGCGTGCCGGAAATGTCCGCCAAGAGTGTGACGGTAGTGGACCAGAACGGCACGCTGCTGAGCGCCAGCCATGACGGCAACACCAACGAAGGGCTGGATGCGAACCAGCTCAAATATGTGCAGCAAATTGAACAAAGCTATATCAAACGTATCGAAGCTTTGCTGACTCCCATGCTCGGCGCAAATAATATGCGCGCGCAGGTATCCGCCGATATTGATTTCTCTCGCACCGAACAGACATCGGAAAGCTACAAGCCGAACCAGAACTCGGCTGACGGCACGATACGCAGCAAACAAAGCTCTGAAGCGATGAATGGCTCCGGGCTTGATGCGAGTGGCGTCCCCGGTGCGCTGACCAATCAGCCTCCGGTTCCGGCTACCGCACCTATCGTTGCCGACACCGGTACGCAGGCGGGGGGTGCAACCGCGAACAGCGGAAACATCTCCAACCTGCAAAAGGAATCTACCGTGAATTACGAAGTGGACCGCACCATACGCCACACCGTGCTGCCGGTCGGCTCCATCAAACGCCTGTCGGTTGCGGTGGTGGTGAACGGCAATCGCAAAGTGTCCGACGCCAAAGGAAGAACCAGCACCAAGACTTTGACCGACGCGGAAAAAGAACAGATCGACAACCTAGTCAGAAATGCAATGGGTTTCGACCAGGCTCGCGGCGACAGCCTGAATGTGCAGGTTGCGGCTTTTACCGAAAGCAAGGAAATGATCGAGGAAACGCCGCTCTGGAAACAGCCTGACACCATCGAGCTGGCGAAAGAGCTGCTTAAATATGCGCTGATTGCCGCAGTCATGCTCTTTGTGATATTTCGCGTTATCAAACCGGCGTTGGATACTTTACTCACCCTAAAAAGCAACACGGGCGGCTTCACCGCCTCTCAGGAAAGTGAGGCAATTCCCGAAGCGACCTACACGCCCTCCAACCCGTCCTACGAGCAAAGCCTGCAAACAGCCCGGCAAATTGCCCAGCAGGAGCCGATGATCGTCGCCAGCGTGATTAAAGAATGGGTTAGCAACAATGGTTGACGGGGTTGAGAAAAGCGCAATTTTTCTGATGACGCTTGGCGAAAATGATGCCGCTTCCGTCCTGAAATACCTCGAACCCAAGGAGGTGCAGAAGATCAGCGCCGCCATGATAAAACTGAAAAATCTCAACCGCGACGAGATTGCGGAAGTATTCCGTGATTTTATAGTTTCCGCATCGGGCAAAACCACCATCGGGATGGATTCCAACGATTACATCCGCAACATGCTCATCAAGGCGCTGGGGGACGACAAGGCTAAGGGTTTACTGGATCGTATCATGCACAACAGCGATACCAGCGGGATCGAAAGCCTCAAATGGATGGATCCGGGCGCGGTAGCCGAAATGATCGGCAATGAGCATCCGCAGATCATCGCGACCATTCTGGTTCACCTGGAACCCGACCAGGCGGCCGATATTCTGAAGATGCTTACCGAGCGCACCCGCAATGATGTGCTGCTGCGCATCTCCACGCTGGATGGGGTACAGCCGGTTGCGCTGCGCGAACTCAATGACGTGCTGGGCAAGCTTATGGCTGGCGGCGGCACCGGGAAAAAGAATCTGCAAGGCGGAGTAACTACTGCCGCAGAGATTCTGAATTTCATGGGTGGCACGCTGGAAGCTGAAATGATGGAAAACGTACGCAGTTACGATCCAGAGTTGGCGCAAAAAATTGAAGACAAGATGTTCGTCTTCGAAAACTTGCTGGATATCGATGATCGCGGCATTCAACTCGTGCTTCGCGAAGTCCAGTCCGAGTCGCTGATTATCGCGCTTAAAGGAACCAGCGAAGGATTACGCGAGAAAATCTTCAAGAACATGTCGAAACGCGCTTCCGAAATGATGCGCGAAGACCTGGAGGCCAAAGGGCCGGTAAAACTCAGCGAGGTCGAAGCCAATCAAAAGGAAATTCTCAAGATTGTGCGGCGCCTGGCCGATGAAGGCCAGATCGCTTTAGGCAGCAAGGGCGAGGAAGACGCTTATGTCTAGCGCAGTCATCCCCAAAGAGCAACTGACGGCGTTTGAACGCTGGGAGTTGGCTTCGTTCGATCCGCATCCCGGCGGCAAGCATCCAGGCTCCGCGCTCGCCACCGTTGCGGAACTGGAGAACATCCGCCAACAAGCACATGACGAAGGCTACGCGCAAGGCCGCGACGCAGGTTATGCCGCCGGCATCCAGCAAGCGAGCACCGAGGCGGCACAAATTCATACGCTGCTGCAAAACCTGCAGAACGCGCTCCATCAAATGGATGAGCAACTGGCGCAGTCCTTGCTCGACTTGTCGCTGGAAGTTGCCCGCAAGATGACGGGTGAAATCCTTCAGGAAAAACCGGAAATTATCCTTAAAATCATCAATGATGCAATCAGCGATCTGCCGCATTTCAATCAGAATGCCCATTTGATCCTGCATCCGGACGACGCCGAATTGGTGCGCAAACACATGGGCGAACAGTTATCGCACGCCGGATGGAAGATATTTACCGATGCGCAGATCAAGCGAGGCGGGGGTCGCGTGGAAACCGCACACAGCCAGGTGGACGCCACCACGGAAGCACGCTGGAAGCGCGTTGTCGAATCAATAGGGCAGGATAAATCATGGCTGCCATGACCTCCCATAGCGCAAAATGGCGCGACTTTCTCGATGAAGGCCGCAGATATGTGGCGGAGTGCGATCCGATGCCGTCGAGCGGCCGCCTGACCAAGGTGACCGGCATGGTGATGGAAGCCGTCGGCCTCAAAATGCCCGTCGGCAGCACCTGCGCAATCCATCTGCCAGGCCACGTGATCGAGGCGGAAGTAGTCGGCTTTGCCGGCGAAAGATTGTTCCTGATGCCGGAAAACGATGTGCATGGTTTGGTGCCAGGCGCGCGCGTGATGCCGGTCGAACCGGCGCATGTGCTGACGCTGGGCGGCAAACGCAAGCCGGCGCGCCGCATAGCCGACCGCGCCAAGCATCTGCCGGTCGGCAATATGTTGCTGGGCCGCGTACTGGATGGCGCCGGCAAGCCGCTCGATCAACTGGGGCCATTGTTGGACACGGAATCTGCGCCGCTGCAAAGCCGGCCTTTCAATCCGCTGGAGCGCGCTTCGATCGATACGGCTCTGGATGTCGGAGTGCGCGCCATCAACAGCATGTTGACTGTGGGCCGCGGTCAGCGCATGGGATTGTTTGCCGGCAGCGGCGTCGGCAAGAGCGTGCTGCTCGGCATGATGGCGCGCTATACCAGCGCCGACATCACGGTAGTCGGATTGATCGGCGAGCGCGGCCGCGAAGTCAAGGAATTCATCAACGACATCCTCGGTAAGGAAGGTATGGCCCACTCGGTGGTCGTTGCCACGCCGGCGGACACTTCGCCGTTGATGCGCCTGCAGGGTGCGGCGTATGCCACCACCATCGCCGAGTATTTCCGCGATCAGGGAAAAAATGTTTTGCTGATCATGGATTCGCTGACCCGTTTCGCGATGGCGCAGCGTGAAATCGCACTGGCGGTCGGCGAACCGCCCGCCACCAAGGGATATCCGCCTTCCGTTTTCGCCAAGCTGCCGCAACTGGTAGAACGCGCCGGCAACGGCCTGGAAGGCAGCGGTTCAATCACCGCCTTCTACACCGTGCTGACCGAAGGCGATGACCAGCAGGATCCGATTG
>JAUYGW010000290.1 GCA_030690245.1 Gallionella sp.
CATGCCGGACTTGATCCGGCATCCAGTTATTTGATTTAAGCACAACGGCGGCGAGACTCTGAATTTCTGACAGGTTAAGAGCCTATTTCAGTTCAGCAGGTTTCATGCCCAGCCCCAACCCAAAGGGGTATGAAACCTGCTGAAATAGGCTCTTAACCCCAGCCAAAATATTTACGTGCGTGTTCACCCATTTTGTCCGGGCCCCACGGGGGTTCCCACACCAGGTTAAGCTCGGTTTCAGCGCCTGACGGCAGCAACGCTGCCAGCGCTTGCCGCGCATTGTCGAGGATCATTTCTCCCATCGGGCAAGCCGGTGTGGTCATGGTCAGATCGACATGCAGCTTGTTGTCCGAGATTTCCACACCATAAATCAGACCCAGATCGACGATGTTCAAGCCGACTTCCGGGTCGATGACACTGCGCAGAGCGGTTAGGACATCTTCCTCGGCGGGCATTTTTGATTGCATAGACATCACTTGATCCATTGAGGCACAAACATGTCTTGAATCTACCACGGCCGCCTCAACTCTGAAGCACAATTTTTCAAGGGCATTCGAGATGACAGTTAGCCGAATCGCAAGCATTCGGATATTCAACCCATGCGCCGAGTCAAATCCGGGCAACCCATCAGGGTGCAATGCCT
This sequence comes from Gallionella sp., assembly GCA_030690245.1. Classification (GTDB taxonomy): domain Bacteria; phylum Pseudomonadota; class Gammaproteobacteria; order Burkholderiales; family Gallionellaceae; genus Gallionella. The sequence goes on from JAUYGW010000290.1 coordinate 644, forward strand.
TTGTGGGAGTGGCTTTCAGCCGCGATTGCCGCACTATTCGCGATACGATCTGCGCGCCTAAAGCAGCTCCCACAAAAACGAAGCTGCTACGATGAAACCGCCATAGTTTTCAATTTTGCCGTTGCCGCGCTATTATGTGCGCAACTTGACAATGCTGTGCCGTGCCCATGAGTACGTTTAAAGTTCTTCAGTTCAATATGCAGTTTGGCCAGGGTTGGGATGATGCAGATCCCGACGGCACGCCCATCGACCTCGAACTGACCATCTCGGAAATTCTCGGCCACGATGCCGATATCGTGCTGCTGCAGGAAGTGGAGCATGCCCAGCCTGGCGGTGTGCAACTCGATCCGCCGCCCAATTACACCCGGCTGAAAGCGGCGCTTAAGGGCTATGACAGCTATTTTTCCTATCCGAAAGCCGACCCGCGCGAATTGCCTTTCGGCATAGGGCTGGCCATTTTTTCAAAGACGCCGTTGCGCGATGTCTTCCGGTGCGACCTGCCATCGCCGCCCATCGGGTTCGAATTCATGGGCGAACAGAAAACCCCCACCGACCGCCTTCTCATCGGCGCAAAGACCACGCTTGACGGCCACGAGCTCCATCTCTTCAATACGCACCTGCTGGCTTACTTCATGCTCAACTCGTCAAGCGAAAGCCACACCGAACAGCGCCAGCTCGTCATCGAGCAGTTGAGCCGCGCGAGCGGCCCTGCGCTGCTCGGCGGGGATTTCAACGTCAGCAAACATAACTTGCTGGTGCGGCAGTTTGCCGAAGCCGGCTACCAGACCGTGCAGGCGGAAGAAATCACATGGCGCCGCCGTCCCTACGTGCTCGACCATATCTTCTACAATCGTCACCTGCATCCGGTGCGCCACGCGGTGAAGCCGACCCTGTCTTCGGATCACCACATACTTGTAGCGGAGTTTGAGTTCGAGGATCAGTCGTAAAGCTTCAATCTGGCGCGTTCCTGCCAGCTTTATTCATCATCACCGCTGGGCAACGGCGCCAGCAGCGCGGCAATATCGGCTTCGCCGAATTTAACCAGACCGTTGACATCCTCGGACAGGATACCGGCGGCAAGCTCGGCTTTCTTCTCCTGCAGCGCCAGTATTTTTTCCTCGATGCTACCGGCTACAACCAGCTTGTAGACGAACACGTTCTTCGTCTGCCCGAGACGGTGCGCGCGATCCGTGGCCTGGTTTTCCACTGCTGGATTCCACCACGGATCGAAGTGGATCACCGTGTCGGCGGTGGTCAGGTTCAGCCCTACCCCGCCCGCCTTGAGGCTGATCAGAAAAATCGGCACCTCGCCATCCTGGAAGCTGCGCACCACTTCTTCGCGGTTTCGCGTATCGCCGGTGAGTTTCACGTAATCCAGCTTTTCGCGCGCCAGCTCCGCTTCGATCAGCTCGAGCATGCTGGTGAATTGCGAAAAGACCAGGATGCGCCGCCCTTCGCTGACCAGTTCGGGCAGCATTTCCATGAGCAAATCGAGCTTGGCGCGTTCCTTGACTTTCCTGGCAGCGGTCAGTTTCAGCAGGCGCGGATCGCAACACACCTGGCGCAATATGAGCAGCGCATCGAGAATGATGATGTGGCTG
>JAUYGW010000305.1 GCA_030690245.1 Gallionella sp.
ACCGCCATCAAGATGTCGCGCAGCGGCCTCGGCAATCCGCAAAAACCGATCGGCAGCTTCCTGTTCTCCGGCCCGACCGGGGTGGGCAAGACCGAAATGGCGCGGCAACTCGCTTACGCAATGGGCATGCCGCTGCACCGCTTCGATATGTCCGAATACATGGAGCGTCATGCCGTGTCGCGCCTGATCGGCGCGCCTCCGGGCTATGTCGGCTTCGATCAGGGCGGCCTGCTCACCGAAGCGATCAGCAAGCAGCCGCATTGCGTGCTGCTGATGGACGAGATCGAGAAGGCGCACCCGGACATCTTCAATATCCTGCTGCAGGTGATGGATCACGGCACGCTGACCGACAACAACGGGCGCAAGGCCGATTTCCGCAACGTCGTGATCGTGATGACCACCAACGCGGGCGCGGAAGCGCTGAACAAGACCCAGATCGGTTTCACCAAGACCGCGACGGCGGGCGACGAGATGGCCGACATCAAACGCCTGTTCACCCCGGAATTCCGCAACCGGCTCGATGCCATTATTTCCTTCGCGCCGCTGGACCATGAAGTCATCCTGCGTGTGGTGGACAAATTCCTGATGCAGCTCGAGGAGCAGCTGCACGATAAGAAGGTGGAAGTCGTATTCACCGATGCGCTCAAGGATTATCTCGCCGAGCACGGCTTTGACCCGTTGATGGGCGCGCGCCCGATGGCGCGCCTGATCCAGGACACCATCCGCTCCGCGCTGGCCGATGAACTACTGTTCGGCAAGCTGGCGAGCGGCGGCAAGGTCACCGTGGACGTGAAGGACGGCAAAGTGGGGCTTGAATTTGAGGAAGAGGCGGTAACCGTATAACAACAGCCAGCGTAGGATGGGTTGAGTGCAGCGATACCCATCGCCGCCATAATTGTTGGGGATCGCTGCGTTCCACCCAACCTGCGACCGAATGCCATCCTTACCCCAATACAGGGGGCGTTTCGCCCCATCACCGACCGGCCCCCTGCACTTCGGCTCCCTCGCTGCCGCGGTCGGCAGCTATCTCGACGCAAGACACCATCACGGCATCTGGCTGGTGCGCATGGAAGACCTCGATACGCCGCGCTGTGTGCCGGGCGCTGCGGAAGGCATCCTGCGCACGCTCGAAGCCTTCGGCCTGCACTGGGACGGGGAGGTCATCTGGCAGAGCCGGCGTAGCGCCGCCTACGAAGCAGCGTTGCATGAATTGCAAGCCGCCGGCGCGGCCTATCCCTGCTGCTGCACACGCAAGGAGATTTCCGATTCGGCTTTGCACGGCATCGACGGCCCGGTCTATCCTGGCACCTGCCGCAACGGCATTCCCGCCGGGCGCGAGGGCAGGGCGTGGCGGGTGCGCACCGATACTTTCCCCTCGCCCCTGGGGGGAGAGGGGGCAGGGGAGAGGGGGTACATCGAATTCGACGACTTCCTCCAAGGACACATCAGCCAGCACCTCGAAAGCGAGATCGGCGATTTTGTGGTGAAGCGCGCCGACGACCTGTTCGCCTACCAGCTTGCGGTGGTGGTGGACGATGCGTTCCAGGGCATCACGCACGTGGTGCGCGGAGCCGATCTGCTCTATTCCACGCCGCGCCAGATTTATTTACAACGGTTATTGGGATTTGCCACACCGTCCTACATGCACCTGCCCATCGCGGTGAACGCGCAAGGCGAGAAGCTCAGCAAGCAGACACTCGCGCCCGCCATTGCGACGGACGATGTGGTCGCTACGCTGATAAAGGTACTGGAATTTCTGCGGCAGCGACCGCCCGTAGAGTTGGGGCAGGGGAGTGTTGAGGAAGTGTTGGGGTGGGCGGTGGGGAATTGGCAGCCGGAGCGGATGAAGGGGTGCAGGCAGTTGCCTGCACCAACATAAACCTGGGCCGTTCGTGGTGAGGTATCGAACCATGAATGGCATTAATCAAAATCAAAACCGCCGGGCTACCCCCGGCAATTTCCCGCACCTGCGAGTGCCATGCTAGGATGCTTGCCATCTATCACATGCTAGGCATCAAGGAGATAAGCATTGGAACTGCCAGGTGAAAAGCTAATCATAAAACTCTGGGAGACTCTTGCGGAAAAAGGAGTCGGTTCATTGCTTTCTCCTTGGCAGGTAAAACGTGACGGGAGAGCAAGGATCGAAGTTCGTCGCGAAGAGCTGCTTGCTCTTGCTCAAGCAGAAACTGACGCAGCAGATATTCGTGCAGGTCAAAAGCGCCTCGCATTTGATGGATCAATGCGGCTACTTCCCGCCTCGGTCAGCGACACATCAAGTGCGGAGATCAGTCCATCTGATAGCATTGAACCCACCCTTGGACTTCAGTCTATAGCCACACAGTCGCTTCTGAATGACGCGGTCGATGCTTCTCGAAAAGAAATTAACACAAGTAAAGCGGTAATCTTTGCGGAGGAAATTCTTGCAAATGATTCTCAACTTCCCCCAGACCGAGCGATTGATGACGACTGGCTTTTCACATGGCGCGACTACGCAGCAAGGGTATCAAATGAAGAATTACAGCGCCTTTGGGGTAGTGTGCTTGCTGGCGAAGTTAAGTCACCTGGCAACTTCTCTTTCAGAACCCTTGATTTCTTGCGCGCTCTTTCAAAGGCTGAAGCCGAGAAAGTTAGCCAGCTCGCTCGCTTTGTGATTGAGGGCCGTATTCTCAGAAACCAAGGACAACACCTTGATAAACACGGAGTTACATTCACTCAACTGCTAGAAATGCAAGATCTCGGTGTTATCTCTGGCGTTGAATCTATCGGCCTTACTACGACGTATAAATCGGCAACGCCGGATAAGTTTTGCCTAGTACTTCGATCAAATGGCAAGGCGCTACTGGTAGAGAATGAAGATGCCGCCAAGGAGCTCAAGCTGGAGATATATCTCTTGACCGGGGTCGGAACCCAACTCATGGGTCTAGGAAGCTTCGAACCAGACATTGAATACCTCCGCCTTGTCGGAAAGCAAATTCTGGCGCAGGGATTCTCAGTCCAACTTGCTGACTGGAAGCAAATCTCTGAAAGCAAGGGATACTACTCCAACGCGGAGAAGATTGATGCCTAGCCCGGCAATCAACTGGCCTGCGCGAAAAACCGTGCAGGCCGATGAGTTAAAACGTTAAGCCACACCCCTCACCACTCCCGCAATCCTCTCCGCACACTGCTTCACCAACACCCCATCCTCGCCCTCCACCATCACGCGCAGCATCGGCTCGGTACCCGACGGACGCAGCAGCACGCGGCCTTTGCCATCCAGCGCAAGCTCGGCTTCCGCTACCGCGTCTTTGACCGGTTGCAGCTCCAATAGCCCGGACGCTTTGCCGGTCACTTTCACGTTGATCAGCACCTGCGGATACATAAGCAAATCGCCCGCTGCTTCTGCAAGGCTTTGTCTGTTGGCGCGCAATGCGTGCAGCACCTGCAACGCCGAGACGATGCCGTCGCCGGTGCTGTGTTTGTCGAGGCAGATGATGTGACCGGAATTTTCGCCGCCGAGCTGCCAGCCTTGCTGCTGCAACGATTCCATCACATAGCGGTCGCCGACCTTGGCGCGCAGGAATGGAATGCCGAGCCGCTGCATCGCGTGCTCGAACGCCAGGTTGGTCATCAGCGTGCCGGTTACGCCGCCGTGTAGCGTGCCCAGTTTCTGACGGTGTTTGGCGATCACGTACAGCAACTGGTCGCCGTCGTAGAGTTTTCCAGACGCATCCACCATCACTAGGCGGTCGCCGTCGCCGTCCAGCGCGATACCGATGTCCGCATGGTGTTCAATCACCGCCTTCTGCAAATTCGCGGGTGCGGTCGCGCCATAACCGTCGTTGATGTTCCTGCCGTCCGGCTGCGCGCCGATGGCGACTACGTCCGCGCCAAGTTCGTGGAGCACGTGGCGCGCGATGTGGTACGTCGCGCCATGCGCGCTGTCCACGACGATCTTCATGCCGCGCAAATCCAGTTCGCAGGGGAAGGTGCTCTTGCAGAACTCGATATAGCGTCCGACCGCGTCGTCGAGGCGCTTGGCTTTGCCCAGACCGTCCGAGGCGTTGGTCTGCATCGGGTTGTCCAGTTCCGCTTCGATGGCGCGTTCGGTCTCGTCGGGCAGCTTGGTGCCGCGGCCGGAGAAGAACTTGATGCCGTTGTCCTCATAGGGGTTGTGCGAAGCGGAGATCACGATGCCGGCCTGCAGGCGCAGTGCACGCGTCAGGTAAGCCACCGCCGGGGTCGGTACCGGCCCGGCCAGGTACACATCGATGCCCGCCGCGATCAAGCCCGCTTCCAGCGCCGATTCCAGCATGTAGCCGGAGATGCGCGTGTCCTTGCCGATCAGCACGCCGGGGCGTTCGCCGCGCATATCGCTGGAGCCTGCCAGCACCTTGCCAGCCGCATAGCCCAGATGCATCACAAATTGCGGCGTGATGGGATGTTCACCCACCTTCCCGCGCACTCCGTCGGTTCCGAAATATTTTCTGCTCACTTCTCTTCTCTCTTGTCTTGATAACTAGCCACGGATTAACACGGATGTCCACGGATAAACCCACTAGTGGCTTGAGCCGGATTCAATCCGTGCTTATCCGTGTTAATCCGTGGCTAATAGTTTATTGCATTCCAAACCTTCAACGCATCCACCGTCGCGCGCACGTCGTGCACACGCACGATGGATGCGCCGCGCTGCACCGCGATCAGGGCGGCAGCCACGCTCGCCGCAACGCGGTTTCCTGCCTCCCGACCGGTCAGCGCGCCGAGCATCGATTTGCGCGACAGTCCCGCCAGCACCGGCACGTCCAGTTCGCGCAGTTTATCCAAGTGGCGCAACAGGTCGAGATTATGCGCCAGCGTCTTGCCAAAGCCAAAGCCCGGATCGATCACGATGCGCTCGCGCCCGATTCCGGCAGCCTCCGCCGCAGCGATGCGCTCGCGCAGGAACTCGCCTACCTCGGCGACGACATTCTGATATTGGGGTTGCACCTGCATGGTTTGCGGGTTGCCTTGCTTGTGCATCAGGCATACCGCGACATTGCCGGTAGCGACCGCATTCATCGCGGTAGCATCTTGTAGCGCGTTGATGTCGTTGATCATCTGCGCACCGGCGGCGATCGCCGCCTGCATTACCTGCGGCTTGCAAGTGTCGATTGAAATGGGTACCGGCGCACCGCGCAGGCCTTCGATGATCGGCAGCACGCGATCCAGTTCTTCCTGCACGCTGACCGGCTGTGCACCGGGGCGCGTGGATTCGCCGCCGATGTCGATGATGTCTGCGCCTTCGGCGATGAGTTGCTGCGCATGTGCCAGTGCCGCATCGTGTTGAAAATGCTGCCCGCCATCGGAGAATGAATCAGGTGTGACATTGACGATGCCCATCACGAGAGGGCGGGAGAGATCGAACTGGAAATTGCCACAGTGGAGAAACATCTAGGAGCGAGGAGCGAAGAGCGAGGATCGGACAGCGCTGTTACTCACTCCTCGATCCCCGATCCTCAATCCTGATTCAGGTTTCCTGCGCTGGTTGCGTAGGCGTAGTAGCAGGTGCGGTCGGCGCAGTATCTTGCGGCGGTTGCGGCGCCTGAGTGCTTTGGCTTGGCTTGGGCGGGCGCGGCAGATTGCCGGCCATGATGTCGTCGAGTTGGTCGGCATCAAGGGTTTCCCACTCCAGCAAGGCCTTGGCCATGGTTTCGATCTTGTCGCGATTTTCCTCGATCAGACGGCGCGCCAGCGCATACTGCTGGTCGATGATGCGGCGAATCTCGGCATCCACCTGCTGCATGGTCGCTTCGGAAATATTCTTGTGGGTGGTCACCGAACGTCCCAGAAAAACTTCTCCCTCGTTTTCGCCATACACCATAATCCCGAGCGCGTCCGACATGCCCCACTGGGTCACCATTTTGCGCGCCATATCGGTGGCACGCTCAAAATCGTTGGAAGCGCCGGTGGTCATCTGGTGCATGAAAATCTCTTCGGCAATCCGCCCGCCGAACAGCACCGCGATGGTATCGAGGATGCGCACCTTGTCCATGCTGTAGCGGTCTTCTGCGGGTAACTGCATGGTCAGACCCAGCGCACGTCCGCGCGGGATGATGGTCACTTTGTGCACCGGGTCGGTCTTCGGCAACAGCTTGGCCACTACCGCATGCCCGGATTCGTGATAGGCGGTGTTGCGCCGTTCTTCTTCAGGCATCACCATGGAGCGGCGTTCCGCGCCCATCATGATCTTGTCTTTGGCCGCCTCGAAATCATCCATATCGACGAAACGCTTGCCGCGCCGTGCTGCAAACAAGGCCGCCTCGTTGACCAGGTTCGCGAGGTCCGCGCCGGACATGCCAGGCGTGCCGCGCGCCAGGATGTCGGCCTTCACATCGGAAGACACCGGCACCTTGCGCATATGCACCATCAGGATTTGTTCGCGGCCGCGAATATCCGGCAGCGGTACCACGACCTGGCGGTCGAAGCGCCCTGGGCGCAGCAGCGCCGGATCGAGCACGTCGGGTCGGTTGGTCGCGGCGATCACGATCACGCCGGAAGCGCCCTCGAAACCATCCATTTCCACCAGCAGCGCATTCAGGGTCTGCTCGCGTTCGTCGTTGCCGCCGCCGAGGCCGGCACCGCGCTGACGGCCGACCGCATCGATTTCATCGATGAACACGATGCATGGCGAGTGTTTCTTGGCTTGCTCAAACATGTCGCGCACGCGCGCCGCGCCGACGCCGACAAACATTTCCACAAAGTCCGAACCGGAGATCGAGAAGAACGGCACCTTGGCTTCGCCCGCGATCGCTTTCGCCAGCAAGGTCTTGCCGGTGCCGGGACTGCCCACCAGCAGCACGCCGCGCGGGATGCGCCCGCCGAGGTTCTGGAATTTGGACGGGTCGCGCAGGAAGTCGACCAGTTCGGACACTTCCTCCTTGGCCTCATCGCAGCCCGCCACGTCGGCGAAGGTGAAGCGCTCCTTGTTTTCATCCAGCATGCGCGCGCGCGACTTGCCGAACGAGAATGCGCCGCCCTTGCCGCCGCCCTGCATCTGGCGCATGAAGAAGATCCACACGCCGATCAGCAGGATCATCGGGAACCATGACACGAAAATATTCATCAGCAGGGATTGCTCTTCTTCCGGCTTGGCTTCGATTTTCACGCCAT
>JAUYGW010000310.1 GCA_030690245.1 Gallionella sp.
ACCGCCAGCCCAACAGTTCTCAATTTCGGCTATAACTTACCCTCAGCCAGTGACTGATTCACTTCCGCTTCTGCTGCCAGCCAATTTTCCAAATCACAACCCTCTTTGAATCCACATTTCTCGGCGATGTGATAAGCCGCAACTTCAATACAGTGCTGGCGTTGATCTTCGGTCAGTTGGGTATCGGCATTGGCTTTGCTGCTCTTGGTATTGGTGCTCATGGTTTTTCTCCTTCATATCACTATCGATTGGCTAACTGAAGGGGTGTCGCTATCACCCTTCCCCTTGCACTACACCTGCTTGCTACACCTGCATACTATTCGCACAATAAAAGCTGTGTGCCGCACACAGATCATTCTTCCATTGCGATTTTCTCGATGACGAACCGAATTCATTATTTACTCCTTATTCCGCAAGCACTCGCGCAGGTTCGAAGAACCGCCTGATAATGGATGATCCGGGTTCAACTCACGGATTCAATCAAATAACAAATGGCATCACCATCCGGTTCGCCGTCCGGCATGGTTTTCCAATGTTCTACCGCCACAGCCATGCGATTATGCAACATAGTCAATTCATCCAATCGGGCTTCGTTTTCCTTGATTCGTCGCTGAATAATTTCACGTACTGCAGGGCAAGGCGACTGACCTCTTGTGCAATGGTCAAAAATTACCTGAATATCTGCCAGGGTAAAACCAAGTCCCTTGGCTTGACGAATGAACTTCGCTTTCTTGACGTCACCATCGCTGAAAAGCTTGTAATCGGTGTCGGGATGCCGTTGCGGTTTCAACAATCCCAATCGAACGTAGTGACGAACCGCATCCGGTGTCACCTGCGCCGCTTTTGATAATTCACTTACGGTCAACATCGTTGGCCTCCTTTGCAGCTGTCGTCGATGAGTCGTTATCATGGGAATGTAAACCCTGTGTGCTACACACAGGTCAAGCTTCCATTGCTATCGCTTCGATAAGCTGGCACACGGCTTTTCCATCCAGTGTGCAGTCAGGCATGTTCGCCCATAGTGCTGCCGCATGTTCCATGCGCATCTGCAATTCCCCCAAATCCTGCAACCTGTGGCGTGTCTCCCGGAGGCGTTGTTGAATGATCTTGCGCACCTGCGGACATGGAGATTGCCCATGGCTGCTCTCTTTCAAAATATCGCTGACATCTCCCAAACTGAACCCCAGCAGGCGCGCCTTGCGGATAAACAATAGGCGCGCCAGATCGCTGTCGCTATAGCAGTTATAGCCGTTGCTTTTGTCGCGTGTTGGCGCAAGTAAACCGCTGCGCGTGTAGTGACGCACGGTGTCCGCAGTTACCCCGGCACGTCTGGCGAGTTCTGAAACTGTCATATCTTCTCCTTGAGAATATTCCGCATGACTCAAATGTCTTCCGGCACCATTTCAATCGCCCCGCACGGGCACTCCGAAACGCACATGCCGCAGCCTTTGCAATAGTCATAGTTGAACAGGAAACGTTTGCCAGGGCCCAGCTTGATCACGGCATTGTCGGGACACACGCCATAGCAGTTGTCACACTCGAAGCAGTTGCCGCAAGACAAACAGCGGCGCGCCTCGAACAGCGCATTGCTCTCATCCAGCCCGCCCTGCACCTCATCGAAACTGGTTTGACGGCGTATCGCGTCCAGCATCGGGCGCATGGTCTTGGGGGCATCGGAGTAATACCAGGTATTGAGCAGTTTGAAATCGGCCAGCTCGTGTCTGGCGGCGGATTCGTAATTCGTGCCACGCAGCCATGCGTCGATGTGGCGCGCGGCTTTCTTGCCATGCCCGACACCCACCGTGACAGTGCGCTCCGATGGCACCATGTCGCCTCCGGCAAAAATCCCCGGATGGCCGGTCATCATGTTGCTGCCGACTTGCACCGTACCGTCTTTGATCTCCAGGCCTGACACTCCTTGCA
>JAUYGW010000313.1 GCA_030690245.1 Gallionella sp.
CCTCCCACGAAACAGTGCTGCGCATCCCCACCCAGACCCTGCTGGAAGGCAAGCGCGTGCTGCTTTACCGGGCGGACGGCATACTCGAAGAGCGCAAGGTGGCGACCGGCCTGGCCAACTGGGAATACACCGAGATCGCCTCCGGGTTGAATGAAGGCGACAGCATCGTGATATCGCTCGACCGGGCCGGAGTGAAGGCCGGCGCGCGCGTGCAGCCGGAAGTAAATAAATCTGCTAAATGATTCGGCTAGAAAAAGTTAGTCGCAGCTTCACGGTCGGCGATCAGCAGGTCGCCGCGTTGCGCGACATCGACCTGGACATCGCGGCGGGCGACTATGTTTCGATCATGGGGCCGTCCGGCTCCGGCAAGTCCACTTTGCTTAACCTGATCGGGCTGCTGGATCGCCCGAGTTCCGGCACTTACCGGCTGGATGGCGGGGACGTTACCGATTTGACCGACGAGCAACAGGCCAAAGTTCGCAGCGAAAAAGTCGGCTTCGTATTCCAGGCGTTCCATCTGGTGCCGCGCCTGAGCGCCGCGATGAATATCGAGTTGCCGCTGATCCTGGCGGGGATTTCTCCCGCCGAACGCAAGACGCGCGTGGCGCAATTGCTCAAGAACTATGGCTTGACGGATCGTGCCGATCATCGCCCCGACCAGCTTTCCGGCGGGCAGCGCCAGCGCGTCGCAATCGCCCGCGCGACCAGCATGCACCCCGCCGTGCTGCTGGCCGACGAGCCGACCGGCAATCTCGACCAGGCCACCGGCAAAGAGGTGATGAACCTGCTCGAGCAACTCGTCGCGCAGCAGGTCACCCTGATCGTCGTGACGCATGACCCGGCCATCGGCGGGCGCGCGAAGCGCCAGGTGCGCATGGTGGACGGGCAGATCACCGGCGAGAACAAATCGTCGGTGCTGCCATGAAAATGACAGGAACAGATGAAGTTTTTGTAGGTGCGAATTCATTCGCACGAACGATGGCGGGTGTGCGAATGAATTCGCACCTACAAGAGCGGTTGTTTTCCAAATGAGGCTCGTCGATGTCGCGCAGTTTGCATCAGGCAGCCTGCGCGGCAGCCCGACGCGCACGCTGTTGATGATGCTGGCGATGTCCATCGGCGTCGCGGCGGTGGTGGTGCTCACTGCCCTCGGTGAAGGCGCGCGCCGCTATGTGGTGGACCAATTCTCTTCGCTTGGCACCAACCTGGTGATTTTGTTGCCGGGGCGCACCGAGACCGCGGGCATCACCCCAGGCATGCTGATCGGGCAGGTGCCGCGCGAGATAACGCTGGATGATGCGGAAGCGATCCTGCGCAGCCGCGCCGTCAAACGCATCGCGCCGCTGACCATCGGTTCCGCCACGCTTTCGCGCGACGCGCTGAACCGCGAAGTGGTGGTGCTCGGCTCGACCTCCGACTTGCTGGAAGTGCGCCACATGAGCATCGGCATCGGGCGCTTCCTGCCGGCGGGCGACATCCACGAAAGCACTTCGGTGTGCGTGCTGGGCAACCAGATCAAGCGCGAATTGTTCGGCAACGAGCAAGCTGTGGGGCAGTGGGTGCGGCTCGGCGACCGGCGGTTTCGCGTCATCGGCGTGCTGGCGCCGCAAGGCGAATCGATGGGGATGCGCACCGACGAGCTGGTGATCGTGCCGGTCGCGTCCGCGCATCAGCTGTTCAATACGTCGGGGCTGTTCCGCGTCCTGATCGAAGCGAAGAGCCGCGATGCGATCGAGCAGGCCAGGCACGAAGCCGAAGAGATCATGTTTCAGCGCCACGGCGGCGAGAAGGATGTCACGGTGATCACGCAGGACGCCGTGCTCGCCACCTTCGACCGGATACTTACCGCGCTGACGCTGGCGGTGGCAGGCATCGCCGCGATCAGCCTGGCCGTGGCGGGCGTGCTGATCATGAATGTGATGCTGATCGCCGTGGCGCAGCGCGTCAAGGAGATCGGGCTGCTCAAGGCGCTGGGCGCACCGGGCAGACAGATACGCGCCTTGTTTTTTGCAGAGGCGGCCTTGCTCTCCGCTATCGGCAGTGCCGCAGGGCTGGCGTTGGGCTATGCGGGCAGCATCATCATCGGGCAGGTATATCCGGCCCTGCCGGTCAGCCCGCCGTGGTGGGCGGTGCTCGCGGCCTGCGCCACGGCGCTGGGAACGGGCATCCTGTTCAGCGTGTGGCCGGCGCGCCGCGCGGCGCAACTCGATCCGGTCGCTGCATTGGCCGGGAGATAGCTGATGTTATTTCCCGACCTCGTCAAACTGACCACCTCCAGCTTCGTCGCCTACCGGATGCGCAGCTTCCTGACCGGCCTGGGCATCGCCATCGGCATCACGGCGGTGATCCTGCTGACCTCTATCGGCGAAGGGTTGCATCAGTTCGTGCTGTCCGAGTTCTCGCAGTTCGGCACCAACATCATCACCATCCAGCCGGGCAAGACGAAGACCCACGGAGGCAATGTTGGCGTGTTCGGCTCGGTCAGGCCGCTCTCGCTGGAGGATGCGGATGCGCTGCGCCACTTGCCTTATGTCGAAAACGTCAATCCCAGCGTGATGGGCAACGCCGAAGTGCGCGCCAATGGCAAGACGCGGCGCACCACGGTGTTGGGCGAAGGGCGCGATTTTGCCGAGGCGTTCACGATGAAAGTGCAGAGCGGCAGCTTCTGGACCGATGAGGACAACGAGCAGGCGCGCGCGCTCGTCGTGCTCGGCGCGAAAGTGAACCAGGAGCTTTTTGCCGGGCAGAATCCGCTCGGCAGTTATCTGCGCGTCGGCGGGCAGCGCTACCGCGTGATCGGCGTGATGGAACCCAAGGGGCAGATACTCGGTTTTGACATGGACGATACTGTGATTATCCCGGCGGCGCGCGCGATGGAGCTGCTCAACCGCTCGGGGCTGATCGAGATGCAGGTGAGCTATCGCGCCAGCGCCGATGTCAATGCGGTGATACGTTCCATCACCGAACGTCTCAAGGACAGGCACGGGAGCGAGGACTTCACGATCATTTCGCAGGAGCAGGCGCTTGAAGTGCTGGGCTCGGTGCTCGACGTCATCACCTTTGCCGTCGGCGCGCTGGGCGGCATTTCGCTGCTGGTCGGCGCAGTGGGTATCCTGACCATCATGACCATGGCGGTCACCGAGCGCACCTCCGAGATCGGCCTGCTGCGCGCTTTGGGCGCGCGCGAACGGCAGGTGCTGGCCCTGTTTCTGGGTGAGGCGATGCTGCTGTCCGCATTGGGCGGCCTGGCGGGGCTGGCGCTCGGGGTCGGCATCGCGCAGGGCTTGCATCTGCTGTTCCCCGCGCTGCCGGTGCATACGCCGTGGCTGTTTGCCGTGCTCGCTGAACTCAGTGCGGTGACCATCGGCCTCGCGGCGGGGGTCGTACCGGCCATGCGTGCGGCCAGGCTCGATCCGGTGGAGGCGCTGCATGCGGAATGAGTCATGCGACATCTTCTGCAACGTCGTCGACAACTACGGCGACATCGGTGTGTGCTGGCGGCTGGCGCGGCAGCTGGCGAACGAGCATGGCCTCGCCGTCAGGCTGTGGGTGGACGATCTGGGCAGCATGGCCAGGCTGTGCCCGGAGACGGATGCGGCGCGGGACATCCAGCAGTGCCGGGGCGTGGAAGTGCGGCGCTGGATCAAGCCGTTCCCCGAAGTGCAGCCCGCCGGCCTGGTGATCGAGGCGTTCGCCTGCAAGTTGCCGCAAGGCTATATCGAGGCGGTGGCCGCACAGCAGCGATCCGTCTGGATCAATCTCGAATATCTCAGTGCCGAAGACTGGGTGCATGGCTGTCACGGCCTGCCATCGCCGCATCCGAGCCTGCCGCTGACCAGGCACTTCTTTTTCCCCGGCTTCACCAGCCAGACCGGCGGGCTGCTGCTGGAACGCGACCTGTTCACGCGGCGCGATGCGTTCCAGAACGATACCGTACAACAGCAGGCGTTCTGGCAGTCGTTCGGTATGGATATGCCTTCGGCGGAGACGCTGAAAATCTCGCTGTTCGGCTACGAGAACGACGCGCTCCACGATTTATTCGATGCCTGGGCGAGCGGCGCGCAGCCGGTGCTGTGCCTCGTGCCGGAGGGGCGCATCCTGCCGCAGGTTAAGCGCTATTTTGAGGACGCAGGTCGGGATTCATCCCGACATGGCGATTGCGTCGGGATGAATCCCGACCTACAGAGCTGCAACCTGCTCGTGCGCGTGCAGCCGTTCGTCGAGCAGGAACGCTACGATGAACTGTTGTGGGCGTGCGATGTCAATTTTGTTCGTGGCGAGGACTCCTGCGTCCGCGCACAATGGGCGGCCAAACCGTTCGTGTGGCAAATTTATCCGCAGCACGATGCGGTGCACTGGGGCAAGCTGCAAGCTTTCCTGAACTTGTACTGCGCACCGCTCAGTTCGTCCGCAAGCGAGGCGGTGCATGGCTTGTGGAAGGCATGGAACCAGGAAAACGGGGCAGGTCAGGCATGGTCTGTCTTTATAGAGATGCGTGGCGAACTTGAACTCCATGCGCAACACTGGGCGCGGCAATTGGCCGCAAACAATCTGGCGTTGAATTTACTGGATTTTTCTCAGAAAATCGGTAGAATGCGCGCCTTGGAAATTGAGGGGCAGTAAACATGAAAATAGCACAAGATCTTCGCGTCGGTAACGTCATTCTGGTGGGCACCGACCCTATGGTAATCCTCAAGGCTGAATATAGTCGCTCCGGCCGTAACGGTTCGGTGGTCAAGATGAAGATGAAGAATCTGCTGACCGAATCCGCAAAGGAAACCGTGTATAGCGCCGACGACAAATTCGAACAGATCATGCTGGATCGCAAGGAAGTGACTTATTCCTATTTCGCCGACCCGATGTATGTGTTCATGGATGGCGAATACAACCAGTATGAGATCGAAGCTGAAAGCATGGGCGACGCGATCAACTACATCGAAGACGGTATGCCTTGCGAAGTGGTGTTCTACAACGAAAAAGCGATCTCGGTCGAGTTGCCCAACACCATCGTGCGCGAAGTCGTTTACACCGAACCGGCTGTGCGCGGCGACACTTCAGGCAAGGTGATGAAGCCGGCCAAGATCAACGGCGGTTTCGAATTGCCGGTTGCGGCCTTCGTTGAGATCGGCGACAGGATCGAGATCGATACCCGCACCAACGAATATAAAAAGCGCGCCTGATTTAACCCGTCATTCCGGCTCGCGCCGGAATGACGGAGGTTCAGGGTAAGCAAAAGGCCAGCCGCGAGGTTGGCCTTTTTTCTGGCTGCCGGTACGTGAGGCTCACTCCGCCGGACAGTTGTTTTCACCGGCTATTCGCATATCCGGAACCCGCTTGAATTCCGGTCGTTCAGCTGGTTTTTTTCATGTCATGCCGTATAATTTCATCCGTTGCGACTGCGGTAATCTCGAAGGCGCAATTTATCCGGAAGGCGCCCAAGCCGATATTCGATCCGGGGTGCAACTTAAAAAACCAACCATGAGTAACGCGATAATGAAAACTCTTTTTAGCCTGATTTTCGCAGTATTTTTCCTGATGGCCGGCACCGCGCAGGCCGGATTGCAGGAAGGAATCGATGCTTATGGAAAAGGCAATTATCCTGCCGCATTGAAGGAATTCAGGCCGCTTGCCGCCAAGGGTAACGCGGCGGCGCAGAGCATCCTCGGGTTTATGTACGCCAATGGACAGGGTGTGCCGCAGGATTACAATAAAGCGGAGAAGTGGTACCTCAAGGCGGCTGCGCAAGGAGATGCGGACGCGCAAACATTCCTGGGGATCATGTATGGCAAGGGACAAGGTGTGCCGCAGGACTACGTGAAAGCGGCGGAGTGGTACCGCAAGGCGGCAGAACAGGGGTTTGCCGATGCGCAGAGCAACCTCGGGATGATGTATGCCAACGGGCAAGGCGTGCCGCAGGACGACAAGGAGGCCGCGGCGTGGTACCGCAAGGCGGCCGGGCAGGGCAGTGCCCCGGCACAGTTCAACCTCGGCGTGATGTATGCCAACGGGCAAGGGGTTTCGCTGGATATGGTGGAAGCGCACAAGTGGTTCAGCCTGGCGGAGGCGGTGGTGGGCGAAGAGGCCGCCAGCAACAGGAAACTGGTTGAAGCGGACATGACTCCCCCGCAGATTGAGGAAGCGCAGAAACTGGCGCGGGAGTGGACGGAGAAGCACAAGTAATCCGCCCGAAAATTGGACTTCTTATTTGAATCGGTGTTTAAAAGGTAAATCATGAACCATGCGATAAAGAAAAATTCGCTCGGGCTGGCGCTGGCAATCGTTTTTCTGGCGGGCAGTACAGGCGCGCAGGCCGGCTTGCAGGAGGGGATATTAGCTTACAAAAGGGGATATTTTTCCGCTGCGTTAAAGGAGCTGGCACCCCTTGCGGAACAGGGGAATGTGAAAGCTCAAGGAATTCTCGGGGAAATGTACAGCAGCGGAAGCGGCGTTTCGCAGGATCTTGCGAAGGCGGTATTCTGGTATCGCAAGGCGGCCGAGCAGGGCAGCGGGGCGGCGCAGACATACCTCGGTATGATGTACGAAAGGGGAATCAGCGTTCCGCAGGACGACAAGGCGGCCGCATCGTGGTTCCACAAGGCGGCCGAGCAGGGTCATGGGGAGGCGCTGTATATCCTCGGTGGAATGTATGAAAGAGGACAAGGCGCAATACAGGCCGACTTGGTGCAGGCGCACAAGTGCTTCAATCTGGCTGTGGCAGTAGGTTTTGAAGTGGCCCAGGATAACCTGGACGAAATCGAAGCGAAGATGAGCCCCGAGCAAATCGAAAAGGCGCGATCGTTGGCCAAGGAATGGCTGGCGAAGCACAAGCCGCCCACCCATAGCGGCCCTCTAAAATAACTAGGGTTTCTGCCTGTCCGGCCGGTCGCGCGACGGGATGCGGTAGAGCCAGATCACCATCATCACGCCGAAAAAGGCCAGAGCGAACTGCAGCCAGCCATCCTTGATGAAGAAAATGATCGAACTGCCGAAGGTCAGGGTCATCGTGGCCACCGCCACCAGCTTGATCCGCCACGGGATGCTCCGGTAGGTGCGCCATTCGATGATCAGCGGCCCTAAAGCCGGGTGGTTCATCAGCCAGTTGTAGAAGCGGCGCGACGAGCGCGCGTAGCAGGCGGTGGCCAGCAACAGGAAGGGCGTGGTCGGCAGGATCGGCATGAAGATGCCGACGATGCCGAGCAGCAGGAACAGCGTACCCAGTGCGCCAAAAGCAAGCCGCACCCACAGGAAGCGGTGCTTGCGCATCTCGTGGCTGTAGTCGCGGCGCTCGATGGACCTGGCCTTGCTCAATCTTCCCCCCTCAGCATCCCGATGAACCGGTCGATTTCCTCGCGCGACATCTGCCGCGAGGTTTCGAATTGCGTATGGGTTTCCGGCTGCCGCATATCCAGGCGGATGCCCCACAGCGGCCGGGTGCTGGTGGGCAGCATCGCGTAACGCACGTCGCCGAGCAGGCCTGAGTCATCCGGGTGCAAGGCGAGATAGCCGTCCGAGAAGAAGTCGAAGCGCTGGATATCCCGGTGCAGCACCGAATCAGGAGAGAGCGCCGGCAGGTCGCGTGTCACATCGAAGGCGCGCGCCGTATTGCCCGGATAGATTCGCACGGTTGCACCCATGCCTGCCCGCACCGCATCGACGTAATAGACGCCATTGGCGCGGTAGATCGAGCGCCACAGCAGCAGGTTGCCCATGGTCGGCTTGACGGTCAGTTTTTCCGCTTCGTGCCCGCGCAGTATGATGGTCGCGCGCATCGCCTCTTCGGCGCGCTGGTGCTGGAACCAGCCGACGGACAGGTAGGCCGCCGCCAGCAGCAGGCCTATGCGCGCCGGCAGCGTCTTGCGCCAGCGCAGGCCGGCCAGCATCGCCGTGCCGAGGATCAGCGAAAGCAGCGGGTCGAAGATCGGGACGATGCTCCAGGCGATGCGCCCGCCGGTAAACGGCCACAGCAGGTGCGTGCCGTAACTGGTGCAGGCATCGAGCAAGCCGCTCGTCGCGCAGCCCAGCAAGGCATACAGATAGATGCGCCGGAAGGCGATTGGGTATCGGAGCGCCTTGAATGCGGGCCAGAGGATCAGCGCAACCAGCAGCGCCCCGACCGGAATGAAAATTAGCGCATGGGTGAACTGGCGGTGATACTCCAGCGTCAGCAGCGGGTCGGCGTCGGAGCGGATCAGCGCATCGGCATCCGCCAGCAGCGCCGCGAGGAAGCCCACCGTCGTGGCGGCGCGCGTTTCGCCTTTCCGGCTGCACGACTGGGCGAGGGTTCCGCCCAGCAGGCCGTGGGTCAGAATGTCCATATGGCCGCGTTCCGTCGAACAGGTGCAACCAACCATTCCCGGGGCGGGTGGAGCAATATTCCCATCGGGGGGCAGTCGGCAAAGGTAAGCAGTGGCATGATCGGCGAGTCGAGATCCGGCATGATACCGGGGCGGCGAGTTTATCAATTGCCCGAATTCATGTCCATTGAAAGCCCATCACCCGGCAAGCCAGGCGCCCCTGTGCGGCTATACGCATCGGTGTGCTAGACTTAATCGAAATTTAAACCACAGGGATGGTTGCCATGAAAAAAATTCTGCTGATTCTGTTAATGCTGGCCAGCACAACTGCTTTTGCCGCACTCAGTAAATGGGTGGATGCGGATGGCAAAGTGCATTATTCCGATCAACCGCCTCCCGCCAATGTGAAAGCAAAGACACTGCGCGTTACGCCGGAGGCCACTGCTCCCGTGAGCGCAAGCGGCGTGGCTGCGGCGAGCGCGCCTGTCGCGCCAAAAACCATCGCGGAACGCGAAGCAGAATTGAAAAAGGCTCAGCAGGCGAAGAAGGAAGCCGCCGACAAGGCCGCCCAGGAGCAAGCCAGGATAGACGCAGAAAAAGCCGATTGTGCTGCCGCACAACAGAATTTGCGCGCCCTGCAGGAGGGGATGCGTATGGTGGAGATCGATGCCAAAGGCGAGCGTTCCTACCTGGACGACGAACAGCGCCGACAACGCATTGAAAAAGCCCAACAGGAAATCAAGGCTTACTGCAAATGATCGGTGAGCCGCATTTTCTCGACAAAAACACCTGTTTTTCACCGCAACACAATTCACCGCTAGAATCTATAGGCCGAAATATATAGACATTTCGGCATATAGGCATTTTCCTGCTTGGGTGGTAAATTTTAAGCGCATAAATTTACCAATCAGGAGGCTGCCGTGGACATCGCGAATACCGTAAAACAAGAAGAGGGCAGATCATTCAGCCTCCAAGCCGAAATTATCAGGCAGATACAAACCAATGATGGGCAGACCCCCTGTTATGCCACTTCTGCCAGCAAGCAGTGCGACAACAAAGAGTGCGGTTGGCGCCACGACTGCTTCGATGAAGTCCGCGAACGCGAGTAGTGCCTGTCGCAAACCTGCCGAATGCCGCGTTACCGCATTCTCTTGCTGCGCCACCTGAAAATTCACCAGCCCTATTTTTCCAGGGTAATTGCCCTGGTTTTGAGCCCTCTCGGCTTTTCGATTTAACCCAGATAGTTCATTAGCTCTTGAGGCATTGCAAAAGCAATGGGTTGTCGGGTTTTAACCCGACATGTCGGGCTGAAGCCCGACCTACACCCAAATAGATTATCCGGGTTTAAAGCGGCGAGTTGGTTTGTAGCCCCCCGCGTTACCTGAGCGGGAAGATGCTCAACTGCCATACCCCAGCCTTCGTCGATATCTGCTTTAGTGTTCAGACACCCGCCCTGGCGCTTACTTCAATTTGTAGTAACGCTGATTGAGATAGGCGCCGAGATGCTGTTGCTCCTGTATGGTGAGAGTCTTGCCGATGATGCCGGAACACAGGGTCATCTGTTTGATCAGCTCTTCAGGGCTGGTCACCGTGCGGTCGGGACGCGTGAAGATGGCACTGCCGTCCCCGCCCACTTTGTCGATGTGGCAACCGTTGCATTTGTACTGATCAAACAGCTTTTCCCCAGCCTGCGCATCGCCGTCTGAAAAGGAAGTGGCTTGTGCCGTGGATGATAGCGATGGCAGCGTGGGACACACATCGCTGTCTGCAAAGGGTGAAGCTTGCGCGCAGACGCAGACGCAGCCGCACAGCAATAACAAGGTGGCGATGACTTTTTTCATGCTACTTTTTCACCCCTATGTGTTTCAATGATTCCACGATCTCCTGTCCTTCCGGGCTCAGGGCGAAATCAACAAAGGCCTTGGTGTCGCTGTTTGCATCCTTCCTTGTGACGACGTTATAGTTTTGATAGAGGTCATATTTGGCGGGGACGGTTTTGCTGTCCGGCAAGTTTCCATCTATCGTCAGCACTTTTACATCAGCGCTTTCGTAGCCGTAAATCTGGAGCCCCATGGCTCCTTCGTTTGCCTCGACCAGCTTGTTGGTTCCCTCCACGGGGTCGCCCGGCTTCTCGGGTGACAGCCTCTTGATGTCTTTGCCGAATGGGGCCGACCTCTTGGCAAAAATTGTGGTTGTGCAGGGCTGCAGGAGGACGTTCTTTATTTCAAGGTCGCTGCCGCCGACCTCTTTCCAGTTCCTGATCTTGCCGGAGAGGATATCCTTGAGTTGTTGCAGTTTCAGGTCGTTGACGGGATTGCTCCGGTTAACCACCACTACCGTCGGCGCCTTTGCAATAACGGTGTTGCCGGTTCCCTCGGGAAGATAATCAAGCACCACCTCATGGGTGCTCACCCCGATATCGACTTCTCCGTGGCTGGCCTTGTAAATGCCGGCGCCGCAGGATGACCCCACAATCTCCACGCTCTTCCCGGTCTTCCTGGTAAATGCCTCTCCCAGCTTCTTGGCCAAAGGCACCGTGCAGGGGTCGCCCATGATGGTGATAGCCTCGGCGGCCATCACGCCCTGCGCGGGTAAAACCGACAAAAACAGCGTTGCAGCAAATACAAACTTCTTCATGATCATCCCTGTTTAAAAAACCTATCCAGATCCCTGCCGACACAAAAAGGCACGGCCAGAAATCGCGAAAGGAAAGACAGGCATGAGGGAACACGCACACGGAATTTCATAAGGAATTCGCGCAATAGAAAGCTCCGCTAGCCACTAATGCGTAGTGGGCAACCGGGAAACGGCAGGAGCTCGCACCTCGATGATCTGCTGACCTGCACACTGGCAGCGCTTTGATACGGTACATTCTGCCGAAACAGAATCAGGTCAGCTTCACGCTGGCCGTCAGACCCGGCTCGCCTCCCATAGGAAGACAAAGACGGCGTTACGGCGAGCCAACCGGAAACCACTACGACAGCAGACGGATTTTAGCAGATGGGGAGGTGTCGAGGATGCCTAACAAATGCAAAGCATCTTGCTATGCTAATTCAACCGTATGAACCTCAATTCCAACTTTCAGGCGTGCACGGATGGCGCCGAAAATAGCAGCGAGGTTATCCATGCTTGGGTTGCCTTTGGGCGATAACATGCGGTGCAGGCTTTTGCTGGGTTTGTCAGTCAGCACGGCCAACTGCTCAAATCCCACCGTGGCATTCACGAGGTCGCGAAGGATGAGGCGCGCCGTTTCCGGTTCGTCACTCAAAAATAAAGTTGCCGCTTCATCAAGTAGAGCTTTCGCAAACTCAGGATCGCGTTCAACGCGCTCAATGACGGTTTGTTTAAAATTTCGGGTTAGAGCCATGTGATCACCTCTCCTGATTAGCCATAAAGTTCAGTTGCACAATAAAAGAACCGTCATTCCCGCGCAGGCGGGAATCCAGCATAAAAATAGACCCGCAAAGCGGGACAGAAAATTGGTTTTGTCCCGCTTCGCGGGGGATTGATCAATCATCTGGATTCCCGCCTGCGCGGGAATGACGTGTGCTGAACATTGTGGCTAATCAGGTCACCTCTTGTTTTGTTCAGTTTTAATGGTAACGTATAGGCGACTATCGTTCAAGCGCAGGACAACCGGAGAAACTGGCTGGGGCTAATGGCATGGCCTGTCAAACGGGTTTGACGGTATGATTCGCCAATCCGCCCGGGGCGATAAATATAACAAACGGGATTCATGAACAAAGACCAACTCAAGAAGCTGGAAGCCAGTCAGGGAATCGTTAACTCATGCCCACGCTAGACTGGCTCAACCGCGCCGAGGCGCTGACCTTATCCGACAAAGTACCGTACCGCGTGCTCGATCCCGTGTCCGAGCATCACTCCCCTCGCCCGCTTGCGGGAGCACCAAAGGCAGGCAATCCGCTATCCGGCAAGCCGGATGCGGAGTTGACACAGGGGCAGGGGGAGAGGGTGGCGAGCGATGACAACCTGCTGATTCAGGGCGACAACCTCGATGCGCTCAAGGCGCTGCTGCCGTTCTATCGCGGCCGCGTGAAGTGCATTTTCATCGACCCGCCGTACAACACCAAAAGCGCGTTCGAGCATTACGACGACAACCTCGAACACAGCCAGTGGCTTTCCATGATGTACCCGCGCCTCGTGCTGCTGCGCGAACTGCTGCATGAATCCGGCAGCATCTGGGTGACCATAGACGACAATGAAGGGCACTACCTCAAGGTGCTGATGGATGAGGTGTTCGGGCGCTCAAATTTTGTAGTAAATGCTTTGTGGCAAAAGCGGACATCACCGGATGCCAGATTGCCACTTGGTGATGCGCACGATCACTTGTTGCTGTACGCAAAACAACGCAATTTATTGCAGCTTGGCAAATTGCCTCAAAGCGCAAAGCAATTAAAGAACTTCAAAAATCCAGATAACGACCCTCGTGGTGCTTGGGCTTCGTCAGATTATTCGGCTCAAGGTTTTCGACTGAACCAAATGTACGAAATAGTGACTCCCAGTGGGCGAAAAGTTTCCCCGCCACCGGGATCTTGCTGGAAAAACGTTGAGTCTGTTTTTTTGCAACTTGTCGCTAATAACCGCATCTGGTTTGGTAAAGACGGCAATGGAGTGCCTCGTCGCAAAACATTTCTTTCCGAATCAGAGGGGGTTTCCGCTTGGTCGTGGTGGACAAATGAAGAAGTTGGACACAATCAAGAAGCGAAAAAAGAAATCAATAATTTGTTCGGTGCTGATGAGGCATTTACCACGCCAAAACCTGAAAGGCTGCTGCAACGCATTCTTCAGTTAGCCACCAACCCCGGCGATCTCGTGCTCGACAGTTTTCTCGGCAGCGGCACCACCGCCGCCGTGGCGCACAAGATGGGGCGGCGTTGGATCGGCATCGAGATGGGCGAACATGCCCAGACGCATTGCCTGCCGCGCCTGCAGAAGGTGATCGAAGGCGAACAGGGCGGCATCTCGCAGGCGGTGAACTGGCAGGGCGGCGGCGGTTTCCGTTTTCTGCGCCTGGGCGAGCCGATGTTCAATGCAGACGGCAGCATTCATCCGGCGGTGCGCTTTGCGACGCTGGGGAGTTTTGTGTGGATGCAGGAAACGGGCGCGCCGCTTGCCCTCTCCCCCACCCCCTCTCCCGCAAGCGGGAGAGGGGGGAGCGTAGCGGAGGGAGAGGGGAACAAGACTCCGTTGCTCGGGGTGCATGAGGGGCGCGCAATCTATCTGCTGTTCAACGGCATCCTCGGCGACAAGCGCCCGGCTTCCGGCAATGTGCTGACCAACGAGGTGCTGGCGGCGATTGAGCGCATCTGCCCGCATGACGGGCCGAAGATCATTTACGGCGAGGCGTGCCGCCTGGGTGCGGCGCGGCTGGCTGCGGCGGGGGTGACGTTCAAACATATTCCTTACGATGTGAAGGCGCGATGATGAAAAGCCAGCCCACATTCTTCGAAGAACATGAAATCCGCCGCGTGTATGACGAGGGTACGGAAACTTGGTGGTTTTCGGTGGTGGACATCGTGCAGGTATTGACGCAGCAACCGGATTATCAGGCCGCCAGAAATTACTGGAAGGTGCTGAAAAACCGGCTAAGCAAGGAAGGCAGCGAGTCGGTTACAAAATGTAACCGACTGAAACTGCCAGCCGCAGACGGCAAAAATTACCTGACCGATGTGGCAACTGCCGAAACCCTGCTGCGTCTGGTGCAGTCCGTGCCCAGCCCGAAGGCGGAGCCGATCAAGCTGTGGCTGGCGAAGGTGGGCTATGAACGGATGCAGGAAATGGCCGACCCGGCGCTGTCGCTGGAGCGCGCCCGCGAAACCTGGCAGAAGCACGGGCGCAGCCAGAAGTGGATACAGCAGCGCATGACCGGGCAGGAGACGCGCAACAAGCTGACCGATTACTGGAAGGAGCATGGCATCAAGGAAGGCGAGGAATACGCGATTCTCACTAACATCATCCATCAGGAATGGGCGGAGGTGGATGTGAAGACGCATAAGGAAATGAAAGGGTTGAAATCGCAAAACCTGCGCGATCACATGAGCGAGGCGGAGCTGATCTTTACCGCGCTGGCGGAGTTATCCACGCGCCAGATTGCCGAGAGCGCGGAAGCCGACGGCATGGGCGAAAATGAGGCGGCAGCGAAAACCGGCGGCGGTATAGCGAAAAAAGCACGGCTGGAACTGGAGGCGAAGACGGGCAAGAAAGTCGTGAGCGATGAAAATTATCTGCCCCCCGGCAGGAAGAAAGTGAAATAGCAAATGGCCGACCTGACCCTCAAGATTTACCAGACCGCTGCGCTGTCGGCGCTCTCCACTTATTTGCACGATGCAACCCTGGTGGGCGCAGCCAGCGCATTCCAGCAATTCTCCGGCAGGCCTTATCAGGCTGCGGCATTCGGCGAGATTCCCTGCGTGTGCCTGCGCATTCCCACCGGCGGCGGCAAGACGCTGCTGGCTTCGCATGCCATCGTGCGCATGGCGCGCGAGTGGCAATCGAACGATGCGCCGGTGGCGGTGTGGCTGGTGCCTTCGGATGCGATTCGTTCGCAGACGCTGACTGCGTTGCAGACGCCGGGGCATCCTTATCGCACGGCCTTGGAAGACGCTTACGGCCAGCGCTTGCAGGTGTGCGACCTCGACCGCGTGAGCACGCTTTCGCCGACCGATTGGGGGCGGCAGACCATCGTGGTGGTGGCGACGATCCAGAGCTTCCGCGTGGAATCGGCGGACACGCGCAATGTGTATGCGTTTTCCGAGGCGTTCGAGCGGCATTTCAAGTCGCTGCCCGCCGAGAAGCTGGCGCGTTTGAAGGATGTGCCGGATGCGTTTGTGAAAGCGGAGGATGTGCGCGACGAGAATTCGCCGCTGAAGGCTTATGTCGGGCAGGTGCGCTATTCGCTCGCCAATTGGCTGGCAATCAACAATCCGCTGATCGTGGTGGACGAGGCGCACAACACCCGGACGGAGAATAGTTTTATCGCGCTCCGGCGCTTGAATCCTTCCGCAATTCTCGAGCTGACGGCCACGCCGCTGCCGCACCAGAGCAATGTGCTGTATCACGTCTCGGCGCAAGAGCTACAGGCGGAAAACATGATCAAGCTGCCGATCACCTTGCGCGAACATGCGGAGGGCTGGCAGGCGGCGGTGTTCGGCGCGGTGCAGACGCGCCAGTGGCTGGAGGCCGAGGCGCAGCAGGCGCAGGCGGCAGGCGACGCCTATGTGCGCCCGATTGTTTTGTTCCAGGCGCAGAACGTGAACGATGCCGTGCCGCCGCAAGCATTGCGCCAGCACTTGATGGACGAGCTGCATATCCCGGAAGAACAGATTGCCATTGCCACCGGCAGCCAGCGCGACCTGGAAGGGGTGGATGTGTTTTCGCCCGCCACCCAGTTGCGCTACATCATCACGGTGCAGGCTTTGCGCGAAGGGTGGGATTGTCCGTTCGCTTACGTGTTGTGTTCGTTGCAGCCGCTGTCGAGCGCAACGGCGGTGGAGCAGTTGCTCGGGCGGGTGTTGCGTATGCCTTACGCCAAGCTGCGCGGGCGCGACTCGCTCAACCGTGCCTACGCGCATGTATGCGAGGCGACCTTCGCCCACGCGGCGGGTGCGCTGGTGGACAGGCTGGTGAGCGGCATGGGCTTCGAGGCGCTGGACGTAGCCTCAATGATCGCGCCGCAAATGCCGCTGTTCGATGGGACGCAGACTGCCCCCGCACTGCCGCCGGTGACGACGGTGCTGGAGGTATCCAGCGATACCGGTTTGCAACATGCGGCGGGGGTGACGGTTGCGCCTGCGCCCAGCGGCAAAGGCGTGCAGGTCACGGTGACGGGGCATGTGGATGAGACAGTGGAAAAATTATTGCTGGCAGCCGAGCGCAGCGAGAAGAAGCGTGACCTGATACGCCAGAAGATCACACAACACAATGCCGTGGTGGCAGCAGAGATGGCGCCCTCGATGCGCGGCATACATTTTGCGCCCGTGCCGCCGCTCGGCTACCGTTTCAATGCGCAAGCGCCGCTGTTCCCGCTGGAGCGCGAGGCGGTGCTGGAAAGTGTGGATTTGAATCTGCTGGCGCAGCCGGTTGCGCTGCCGGGCTTCCAGGTGGTGGAGCAGGACAATGCCTTTGAAATTTATCTCGACCAGCAGAAGCAGGTGAAGATGCGTGCTGCGGACATCGGGCAGCTTGCACTCGATGGCGTGAACGTCCACATCACGACCGACGATCTGGTGCGCTGGCTGAACCGCGAGGTGCGCCAGCCGGACATCGTGCAATCGCACCTGCTGGCGTATCTGAATGCGATGGTGAATTATCTGGTCAACGACCAGCGCGTCTCGCTCAACACTTTGGCGCGCATGCGCTTCAATTTGGCGCGGCGCATCAATGCGCAAATCGCCGACATGCGCGAAGCCGCCGCCAAGATACAGTTCCAGCAACTCGTGCTGGACGGCGGCTGGAAGGTCGAGCCGGATTGGACGCACGCGTTCAAGTTTGAGCTGGGCAGCTACCCCGCTCCGGCTGGCAGCTGCTATGCAGGGCGCTGGAATTTCGAGAAGCACTATTACCCGGTCATTGCGAACTTGAAAGACAAAGGCGAGGAGTTCGAGTGCGCGCGTTTCATCGCCAAGCATCCCCAAGTGAAATATTGGGTGCGTAACCTTGAGCAGGAGCCGTTTGGTTTTTGTTTGCCAACTTCAAAGGGTAGATTCTTTCCGGACTTCATTGTTGAACTGGAAGATGGCCGCATTGCGGTGATCGAATACAAGGGCGGGCATTTGCGCAACGACCCTTACGAGATCGAGAAGCGCAAGGTTGGCGAGCTGTGGGCTGCGAGCAGCGGCGGGAAGTGTGTGTTCCGGTTTGTCTATCTTGATGATAGCGGGATGAACATGGAAGCGCAGCTTGATAGGGCATTCAGGAATTGAATTTGAAAAATCAAAGGCGCGTTGATGTGGGAATTGGCCATCCTGGCCAGCCAACGCGTCGGCGAAATCCGCGCGCTGCAAGCCGCGCAGGCCTCCAGCCGCGAGCGCACGGAGCATCTGTTCCAGTCCATGCTGCACCGCGCGTTCAGCCAGGAATTGTGATTCCCATAACCGGCGCGCGCTGAATTGCTTTCTCCAACACGAACGAATACATCCATAACGACGGCCTGTTGAGATGAACCACGCGCACCTGGAACTGCTGGTCACCCGCGAGATGCCTTTCGGCAAATACAAGGGACGTTTGATCGCCGACCTGCCTGGACAGTACCTCAACTGGTTCGCCCGCGAGGGTTTTCCGCCCGGCCAGCTTGGCCAGTTGCTGGCGCTGATGCAGGAGCTGGATCACAACGGCCTGTCGTCGCTGCTCGATCCGTTGCGCAAGCGCTAAATCATCCTCAAAACCGCAGTTGGCGAACAGCATTCTGGTGTATCAATGGATTGCGTTGCTTTCGTAGGTGCGAATTCATTCGCACCTAGCCTGCTGCTCATGCGAATGAATTCGCACCTACAAATCCGTCAACTGCGCTTTCTGGGATTATTCCGGAGCCAAAGGTGCCGGAGCCGAATTGAAATGGCGAGCTGCGCTCGCCGGGAATTGGCCTTGCAGGCCGCACATTCGCTTGCATGCGAATGCCGTTCCGGGCTACAAACAGCACGCAGGTGCTGTTTGTTTAACGCCCTACACCCCGCGCCCGTACCGGACGCGGATTCAATTCCCGACGTGACGCTATCAAAGCAAAAAGCCCACCCGCAAGGGGTGAGCTTTTTGCTTTGATGGTGGAGACGGCGGGAATTGAACCCGCGTCCGCAAGCACTCTACAGGCAGTTCTACATACTTAGCCATGTTATTTAATTTGATCCCGGACACGCCAACCGGCGGGCTGGTACAGGACGAGTCACCTTGTTTTTAGCTCCGATCAAAGTGACCCTGACCGGCACGATTCCATGTAATTTACCTCACTCATCTCCGTCTTGCGACTTTGAGCCCCTCCATGGACAGCAGGGTGTGAGGTTCAGCCGACTAAGCGGCTAAAGCGTAGTTTTCGTCGTTTGCGACTAGTTTTTTCCAGCTGATTTACGAGGTGGCGGG